>NZ_JAVJUY010000185.1:0-8278 GCF_040220315.1 Fulvivirga sp. | reverse complement strand
TGCATTCCTGGCGACTCAAACTGGAATGTGCCATTGGTCTGTCCCTTCTGATAAAGCTCATAGGTCTTAGCATCATCAAGCGGAATGGTATCTATATCAATATCAACACCATGTCTTGCTTTAACAATTTTTAAGGCCGATTTTATGATTGTTAAAGTCTTCAGACCCAAGAAGTCCATCTTAAGCATTCCCGCGCTTTCCACCACGCTGTTATCAAACTGCGTGATGAGCATTTCGGAATCCTTGGCAGTAGATACAGGAATGAATTTAGTGAGGTCGTCAGGTGTGATAATGACACCGCAGGCATGTGTACCAGTATTTCGCACTGCACCTTCTAAAACCTTTGCCTGATTCAACACTCGTGATTTGAGATCAGCACCCTGTCTTATTTCCTCTAATTCCTTTACCTCTTTAAATGCTTTATCTAGCGATGTGCCCGGTCGTTCAGGAACTAACTTGGCCAAATCATTCGCTTCGGAAAGCGACAATTCCATTACTCTGGCCGCATCTCTTATGGATGATTTAGCAGCCATGGTACCATATGTGATAATCTGTGCTACCTGATTTTTACCATATTTATCGATCACATATTGGATCACCTTATCACGACCCTCGTCATCAAAGTCGATATCAATATCGGGTAGTGAAACCCTGTCAGGATTTAGAAAACGCTCAAATAGTAAGTCGTAAGCAATGGGATCAACATTGGTGATTCCTATGCAATAGGCAACGGCTGATCCAGCTGCTGAACCCCGACCTGGCCCAACTGACACGCCCATTTCTCTAGCTTTTCTTGTAAAATCCTGTACTATAAGGAAGTATCCAGGATAACCGGTGTTTTTAATTGTCTCTAATTCAAAATCAAGGCGTTCAGTGATTTTGGGTGAAAGCTCATCATAGCGTTTTTTCGCACCTTCATAGGTTAAATGTCTCAGATATGCATTCTCACCTCTTTTTCCGCCATCTTCTTCATCTTGGGAATCTCTAAATTCTTCAGGTATGTTAAAGGCAGGAAGAAGAACGTCCCTATCCAGCTTGTATGTTTCAATTTTATCAATCAGCTCGGTTAGATTTTCAATAGCCTCAGGGATATCACTAAAGATTGTCTTCATCTCGTCCTGCGATTTGAAGTAGTACTCGTTGTTAGGGAAACCGAATCTAAACCCACGACCTCTACCAATAGGAGTAGACTTCATTTCTCCTTCTTTTACACATAACAACACATCATGTGCTTCGGAGTCTTCTTTGTCTAAGTAGTATACATCGTTTGCTGCGATAACTTTAACATTATATTTTTTCGCAAAGTCCAGCAGCACTTCGTTAACACGATTTTCTTCCTCAAGATTGTGGCGAATTAATTCTACATAAAAATCCTCTTTAAACACATTATGGTACCACACAAAAGCCTCTTCTGCCTGGTGCTCACCTACATTTAAAATGAGGCTTGGTATCTCACAATACATACCTCCCGTCAGTGCAATCACATCCTGAGAGTATTCTTTTATGAGGTCTTTATCAATACGTGGATGGATACCATACAAACCTTCTATATAAGCCATAGAGCTTAGTTTGGCCAGGTTGTGATAGCCATTTTTGTTCTTGGCTATTAAAACCTGATTGTATCGTTTATCGGGATTATCTTTCGTAAACTTTAGAGTTTTACGTTCTTCTGCTACATAGAATTCGCAGCCAATGATTGGTTTGATTTCATTGTTTATGGCCTCACGCACAAATTTGAAGGCACCAAACATGTTGCCCAGATCAGTTAACCCAACCGCGGGCATATTATATTCTTTGGCTTTGGCAATAATTCCTTTTACGTTAGGTACAGCTTGTAGCACAGAATATTGTGAGTGCACATGCAGATGAACAAAAGGATGATCTATATCTTTGGCAGCTGCTTCATCACCACCAAAGTCGGTACCAGGTGACTTATCTTCCTTTGCAAAGTTGGCATCTTCTAATTTAGGTGCTTCATATACTACTTCTTCAATAGCTAAACCGTCCAGTGGCTGAACTACCTTTACTTTGATCAGCCCGAAGAAGCATTTTGCTGTTGCATCAACATCGTAAGCTGCGTCATGAGCATCATTAAAGCCCACTCCGAAAAGCTTTTCATGTAACTCTATAAGCTTTGGGGATTTTAATTTACCACCTATACCACCTTGCAGTTGGCAGAATTCTTTAGATACTTCAGACGTATCAATCTTTTCTTTCTCAAGCAGTGCATTTCCTAAATCTTCTTGTTCAGTTCGAACGTACTCAGTTCCGATGATTCGATTATCGAAATCGATATTATGGCCTACAACTACTTTTGCCTGATCCATATCTTTTTGAAACGTTGCTAGAACTTCCTTAAGATCATGTCCTTCCTCTAAGGCACGCTTAGTAGAAATGCCATGTATTTTCTCCGAATTAAATGGGATTGTAAAGCCCTCGGGCTTGACAATGAAATTACCTCTATTAATTAGTTTACCCGTACTATCATGCAATTGCCAGGCAAGCTGAACCAGCCTGGGCCAGTTTTCCAGGTCTGTGATAGGTGCACTATAGCTATGAGGTAAACCGGTGGTTTCGGTATCGAAAATAATGTACATTCTGCAGTGGTTGTAGTGGTTGTTTGCTTGTGCAATTCAAGAACAAACAGATTGTCAAATATCGGAAAAAAGAGGGTAAGATGTTCTATCAAATTAATCAGTTTACAACTGAATTGCATCACTTACCGGTTAAGAAAGGATCGCACTATGTGCTACACAAAATGTATTAAACTCAAAACCTTGCTTTAAATGGAAATTTACTCTTTTTGAATTTTTTATTAAATTGTTTTATCCACCAACAAAATAGAAATCATGAAATTAAAAATTACTTTTCTTTTACTATGTGCTGTGTTGTTTACCTATGCAATGGCTTTTGCGCAGGTACAAAAAGGCGATGCCAATCTTGGTGTTAATGCTTCTTACTCAACAATTACGGGAGTTGATACTGATAATGGACAAGGAACATTTGTGTTCACTTATCAGAAATATGTAAGTGATAACCTTTCTTTGGGTGCAGGGCCTTTATATATCTGGAATACCAGTGATGATGTATTCTCTCAAATTTTTGGTTTAAACCTATTTATGAACTATTCATTTTTATCATCAAATGGGACTACATTGCCATATCTGGGTCTTCAATACTCATCACTGATTATCACAACTGAATCTGATTCCGATTATTTTGAAAATAGGAGTGGAGCACTTGGAGCAAACGCTGGGGTAAAGTTCTTTTTTACAGAGCGTGTAAATTTTGATGCTAACTTAAGCTATACAACAATAATTGCTGCATCTACCGATACAGGGAGCGGACTCGAAGATACAGATGCTGAGGGCGGAATTCTTCAATTCACAATTGGTTTAGGTGTAATTATTGGTAAAAAGGGCAGCTAGTTAGGTGTAAATGCCTGTAAATGAGATAATTTGCTGGATTTAGTTTTGGTTATAGTTATTATTTGGTTACATTCTAAAAATTTTCTCAACACTAAATCTAACTAATTGGCTTATGACAGAACTTAAAATAGCATGTATTTGTCTATTCATGCTTTTATTGTGCACTATTGAAAGTGCTGCACAGGTACAAAAGGGAGACTCCAATCTAGGTCTCGGTTTTGATACGAACTCCTTAAGTGGAGATAATGGAGAGAGTAGAACGAATATATTTTTAAACTATACCTATTTTATCGGTAAGAGAATTTCTCTAGGTGTCGGACCTCGTTTTGGTTGGCTGAAAGATGCCAATGATCAGAAGAGTAATTCAATAGGCTATAATGTCTTTTTGAATTATGCATTTGTTTCCGAAAGCGGAATAGCTATGCCATATTTTGGCGGTCAGTTTACTAAGGTTTCCCAAAAATCAGAAGGTAATGATGACCCACTGGTAACTAATAGTATTGGTGGCAATATTGGCATCAGGTTTTTCTTGACAGAGCGTTTGAACTTAGATAATAACTTCAGTTACACCAGGGTAATTTCGGGTAATGATACCCTTGATGATTTAGGCATTGATGCCGATGGCACTGTCATTCAATTAAATGTTGGTTTAGGTTATATATTAGGTAAAAGATAGGGCTATGAAAAAGATTAATATATTGTTTATTCTATTGTCGGTAGTAGCCTTTAACGCACATGCTCAAGTTCAAAAAGGGGACAGTAACATAGGAAGTAATTTTGGTTTATTAAGTCAAAAAGGCGATGACCCATTACTTACTTATTCTGCTACTTATATTTCTCTTAACTATCAATATTATGTGGGAAACAGAGTTTCGCTGGGAATTGCACCTGCATGGAATATTACTAAAGTAGTAGATAATGCTATTGCATTCAGGTCCAGAAGTATAAACCTTTTTATCGACTATAATTTCTTGAGTGCTAATGGAAAGGTAATGCCGTATTTTGGATTTAAGTATACAGCAATGAGAACCAATGTTGTATTTGAAGACCCTAATGCGGCTTTTGGTGTATTATCAGGAACTGCTGCAGGAGCGTTGGATGGTTTTACAGGAGGAGCAACCGGAGGAGCGATACCGGGAGGGTCATTCCAATTGCCGGAAGGTGAAGTTACGTTTAGCTATATCAGAACTATTATGTCACTATCTGCAGGTATTAAATTTTTCGTAACAGAAAGAATTAATATTGATAACAATTTAACCATAGGTAAAGTAACAAAGGAAACCGTGGAAGGAGAGTTTTTTGGAACATCATTTGATTTAGGTACCGATGATCCTGGGAGTTTAATTCAATTTACCGTTGGTTTTGGCTATATTATAGGAAGAAAAGGATCTTAATTATATGTTAAAAAACTTTGCAATTACATTACTACTATTTGCTGGGCAGCTTCACGCCCAGCAAATTTCTTTTGTACCGGTTGGTAAATTAACCTCAGAACTCGATCGCGTAACATCAGTGGCTTTCTCATCAGACGGAATGTTAATGGTTGCTGGTGATCGAAAGGGAAATTTACAATTATGGGATTTAGATCAGCTTTCTCCAATGGGAAGAACCGAAGTAAGCGATGATATAATTCACCTCGAATTTTTGAGAGAAAACAAGGAAATAGTGGCAATTGATGCCAGTGGTAATTTGAATTTCTTCTTTGCTAATAATCTTTCAAAAAGCAGATCAAGTGAAATTCCTGATGATCCAATATTGGTTACTGTTGATCCCGAAAAGCAATTTCTGAGTTATTTAAATAAAGATGGATTGTTAAAGGTATTTAGCCTGAAAGCAAATATGCAGCAGGCCTCTGTTGATATATCTAACCGAATTAAAAAACCAATTTACCTGGGCTACGATCGGTTCGGTCAGCAGCTGGCCGTGATGGGGGAAGATGGAACAACGCTAACCTGTAACCCTACAATACAAAATGTGATCCGCGAAGTAAAACTTCGGAGCGATGAGTTTGCTAATTCTTCTTCCGTGATGCATTCAGGGGCATCTAATAAAGGAAGTGATCTTTTTGTGACCGGAGTACAGGAAGTTTTTATTCCTAAAGGGGGTATGCAAGGTGGCCAGCCTGAAAGAAGAAATAGTATTATGGCCTACGATTGGGATTCTTCCAATGAGATTAAGCGTATCAGGGTGAATAATCGGGTGGATCAGATTGTACTCGGCCCCGGACCAACGCATATAGCGTATTATACGGATAAAAGGTATGTGATTACCTTGGTTGATTTAGATAAGGGCGCAGAATCGAGCGAAGTTACGTTAGAAGAATTTCCAGAGACGATTAGTATTTCTGGTGACGATGCCTATCTGGCAGCCGGAGATAAAAATGGCACCATTCATTTGTTTGAGTTACAAAGAAATTCAGCGCCTCAGATAAAGATAACCAAGCCAACACTTAATAGAAACTACGGTGAGTCGATGGTACAGCAGGCAAATTTAGAATTGGAGGGAGTGCTTTCTGATGGCGCCAAGATCAAAAATATTAGTATTAATGGGCAAAAGGCTGAGATTTTACCAAACGGCAAATTCAATGCAGAGGTAGGTCTTGTTCCGGGTAAAAATAAGATAAGAGTGGTAGCTGAAGACTACCAGTCAAACACGGTTTTCAAAGATATTTATGTGACAAGAAACCCTGAAATTGAAGTACCTACCGATGTGGCCCGAGAACACCACGATGGCCAAAAGCGAGTAGCATTGGTAATTGGCAATGCTTCTTATGAAGGGGCTGGAGCATTAGTGAATACCGTAAATGATGCTAAAGTTATGGAGGCAACATTAAAGGAATTAGGTTTTGAAGTAACCTCAATTCTTGATGGGTCTTATGAGGACATGAAACGAGCTGTCTATTCGTTTGGTGATGCGATCAGGGATGTGGATGTCTCTGTATTCTTTTATGCGGGTCATGGCCTTGAGATTGAGGGGGTTAATTATCTGGTACCTGTTGATGCTGAAATTAATAGTCCATTAGATGTTAAACTTAAAACTGTTCCACTAACCGGTGTATTAAGAACAATTGAATATGCAAATGAAGATGGACTGAACATGATAATTCTGGATGCATGCCGTAATAACCCTTTCCCAACGGGAAAAAGAGGTGGTGCAGGACTGGCAAAATCAACACCACCGGGTGGTACTTTAATCGCTTACTCCACTGCACCGGGAAGTGTAGCTTCAGATGGTGAAGGCGATAATGGCTTATACACAGGGGAATTGGTGAAGCAAATGAAGCAACCGCAACGAATAGAAGATGTATTTATGCGCACCAGAAACAGTGTAGAAGAAATTAGTAATGGTGAACAACAGCCTTGGGAGGAAGCAAGACTCAAGGGCATTTTTTACCTAAAAATCAATTAATCTTCTTTGGTTTTGTTAATGTGCCGAAACCAGTACAATACTGAAGCTATTGAGGGAAGAAAAAATATAAACAGCCACCAGGTAATTTTATCGAGTAACTTAAATTGCTTGTTGATTGATACCTGATATGCATATATGATAAATGTTGTAATAGATAGAAAGAACAAGTGTTGTAGATTATCAACAATATTACCTGATATGCTAACATAAATAATAAGCGCAATTAGGGTAAGTGGAAGTGCTATTAAAAGCTGTTTTATCATTATATAATGCTCATTAGCTAGGTTTTGCACGTTAATTACCAGGTACATATACCACTTTTTTGGTTTCAAAAAAGTCTTCTTTAAAGAATGTACTAAGCTCATAAAGGCGATATTTCTTTTTAGATTCTTTCAGTTCTTCTTCCAGATCACCGCCCTTGAGGTAAAGAATTCCATTTGGTAATTTGTGCAAATTTATAGTCTTGAATTTACCTTTTACCCATTGATAAAAAGGTTTTAATCGGGTAACAGCCCGGCTAACAACGAAATCGTACTTGCCATCAATATCTTCTGCTCTGGTATGTGTTGCAACAATATTTTTTAATCCTAACGATTCAACCACTGCGTTTACCACTTTAATTTTTTTGCCAATGGAATCGACCAGGTGGAATTGTGTTTCAGGAAATAGAATAGCCAAGGGTATGCCTGGAAATCCGCCTCCCGTTCCAACATCCAACACCTCACTTCTAGGCTCAAAATTTATCACTTTGGCAATGCCTAAGGAGTGAAGTACGTGCCTTAAATAAAGCTCATCAATATCTTTTCTAGAGATCACATTGATCTGGCTGTTCCATTCTTTATATAAAGGAAGTAGCGCTTCAAATTGTGCTTTTTGTGCCGCTGATAAATTTGGAAAGTAATGAGTTATAATTTCAGATTTCATGATCACTGCGAGCTGGGTTTATGTTCAAAGTTCTAAACGACTTTAAACTGAAAATTTAGAACTAATTAGATATGCTCTTTTTTATTTTTCACCAGATCGTACATCAACTCTCTGGCTCTGTGAAGCTGGGCTTTTACTGTACCCAATGGCGCGTCTAGTTCTGTAGCGATTTCTTCGTAAGACAGTTCATCAAAATAGCGTAACCTTACAAGTCGTTGATATTTTGCAGGCAGCTTGGTGACAAACATTTGTATCAACTCAATTTTCTGGCTTTTGATGGCTACCTCTTGAGGGTTAAGGTTTTTGTCTTCCACATCTATGCCCACAGCTTCGCCATTGTCATCTGTAAAAGAGGTGTCCAAACTCATAGTATCTAACCGCTTTTTACGAATAAAATCAATGGCATTATTAGTAGCGATTCTGAAAAGCCATGTACTAAATGTGAAGTCTTTCTTGAATTTGTGGAGATTTTTAAATGATTTGGCAAAAGCTTCGATGGTAAGGTCTTCGGCATCATC
>NZ_JAVJUY010000184.1:0-2271 GCF_040220315.1 Fulvivirga sp. | reverse complement strand
TCTACAAATCTTACAAAATCTGCAAAATACAATCCATTACTACCATTGTGGGCAACCATCTTGGTTTCTCTATTGGTTTTAGAGATTGCCCAACCGTACCCATAAAAGGATGTTATTTCATCATTCTCGGCAACATGTGGTGTTTCCTGGACTGCCCTTGATTGGGATGTTAAAACGAGGTTGGCTTCTAAAGCAACATGCCATTTATACAGATCTTCAACGGTAGAATGGATATCTCCTTTACCTATGCTATACCAATGATTATCATTGTAAGGGAGGTGTTGCTGGGTGGTTCCCCAATCTACCCACTGCTCATCGGTTCTGTGGTAGTAGTACCCATGTGCCAGTCTTTCTGTATGAAAATTGATGCTTTTATATCCCGTGCTTTTCATTTGAGAAGGTTCAAATAAATAGTCCTGCAGAAAAGAACCATACGTTTGATTTGAAACAGACTCTAATATAGCAGTGAGCAAGATGTAGTTGGCATTGGCATATTGGTACTTTGTTCCGGGTTCTGATTGTAATGCTGATTCAAAAAATTCTGTTAAAAACTGTTCTTTGCTTGCTTCGTCATATCTAAAACCTCCAGTTCTATTGGAAATCCCTGATGTATGCGTTAATAATTGATGAATCGTTATATCCCTTTTGTCGATAGGTGCCTGGTCAAAATAAGAACTTATTTTATCTGATGTTTTGATCTTTCCTTGCTCTACAAGTTTCAAAATAGCTGATGCAGTAAATTGTTTTGTTACAGAACCAATATTAAAAACCGTTGAAGGTGAGTTGGGTATCTTATTTTCCCTATCTGCCCATCCATAGCCTTTCGATAAAATGATTTCTCCTTTTTTAGCAACTAAAACAGATCCGGAAAAGCCTTTTTTCACGCTTAATGCCAAATATGAATCAATTTTATTGATGAGCTCTGTAGTCGTAATTTGAGAAAAAGAGCTTGAAGCTGAAAAAGTTATGAAAGCAAAAAATAGTGTTTTGATAGGTAAATTCAATGTATGATTGTTTGGTGATAAATAGGTCTGCCTTTTAGTATTTTACTAATGCCTGACAAGCCAGGAATCATAAGTCCTGACTTGCCAGACTAAGTTTTAGAATTTCCACCCTATGTAAAGGTTTGGCTCAAAAAGAAAGACGTTTCCATATTTGTCATCAAACTCCTTAAACCCTTCAGGAGAATTGTTGTCAAACATCCACTGGTTGCAATGAACCTGAGGTTCAACGAAAAATCGTTTTTTCTTCCCAAATGCAACATGGTAGCCCAAATGAATAGAGTTGTAAACTTTAAATCCATTTTTAATTTTATTACCGTCTAAATCCGTATAGGTTTGAATTTGCGGAAGGACTTCAACAGCTGCAAATAGCCCTTTCCAAAGCATACGTTGGTACGTGATGCCAATTCCTGTCTCCCTTAAATATCCATCGTAATATTCAGTCCCAGACTCTATTTTATCGACAACACCATCCCACCATGTGATGCCCATGGGTTGAAATAATCGCCAGGTGGCAAACTTTACCCCAATGATGTTCTTATTATCCAGGTTGCGCTTTACATGTAATTCTACCATTTGAATACTTGTTCGATCACTATAACCAGAGATAATCTCATCTGGAACAATATAAGGAATACTTACCCTCCACTTATAATCAACTTCAGTTTCTTCACCCTGTCGTGAATTGATTTGAGCAAATGCACCAAATGTGCTTAGAAATAAAAGAATCGTAATTAGATTTTTCATGATAATGTTTTTTTAGGTTCGATTACTACAAAGCCCTTCCCTTATGGTTAGTTTGTTTGGTAAAGGAGAAAGGAATCATCGATCATTTACTTTGCTTTAATTAATTGATGATGCGAAGATGAAGCGGAATTGCAGGTGAATCGTTCTGAAATGAAATTCCGAACTTAATAATGAGATTTGGAACTTTTTGGCCAGACTTAAGTTTGAACAACCAAAATCGATATAGACTTACTAATGATTTGAATAATTCTGCGGAATTGACCGCTGGCCAACCTTAGAAATAGACCTTGTACATGAGATTGGGGAAGAGTCCTACCTGAGTGACATAGCCGATGTTATCTGGTTCGCTATCATCAAAGTACTCATCTATTCTTCCTTATGCATCAGTGATGTCATAGATGTTGAGGTAAAGTTCGTGTGTGGTTTTTGGTTTATTCCACTTGTAGTTCATGGAGAGATCTATCTGATACAGGTCGTCAAGGGATGATTCATAGGCCTTGTCATAGTCCAGTATCGGTTATTG
>NZ_JAVJUY010000183.1:0-18133 GCF_040220315.1 Fulvivirga sp. | reverse complement strand
GATAAAACATTAGGAGATGATCCTTTTACATTATCAGCAACAGCATCTTCAGGGTTAGACGTTTCATTCTTCTCTAATTCAAATAGGGTGGATATATCCAGTGCAGGTGAAGTTACGCTACTGGAAGCAGGCTCTGTAACTATAGATGCTAACCAGGCAGGTGATGCTACATTTGCACCAGCACCTACCGTATCAAGAACGTTTTGTATAAATCCTATGAAACCAGTAATTACTGTAAACAATGATAACAGTGAATCAGTACAGTTATCATCAAGTAGCAGCGCTGGTAATCAGTGGTTCTTAAATGGCGAGGCCATTCCTTCTGCAACAGGTGCGACATTAGATGTTGATTCAGAAGGCATATACACTGTTCAGGTAACAGTTGATGGTTGTACAAGTGCAGTTTCTGATGATGTGGCATTAATAGTAACAAGTACAGGCCTAAGCAATAGATTAGATGCTGTTTCTGTATTTCCAAATCCTGCTACCAACCTTATTCAAATTAAAGGATTTGCAGGTGATGTAAGTGGTTTA
The DNA here is from genome assembly GCF_040220315.1 of Fulvivirga sp. Lineage (GTDB taxonomy): Bacteria > Bacteroidota > Bacteroidia > Cytophagales > Cyclobacteriaceae > Fulvivirga. The sequence goes on along the minus strand of NZ_JAVJUY010000183.1, from coordinate 17,599 downwards.
CAGTTGTTTGATCTTTCGGGAAGGGCACAGCAGACTACATTTAGAGTCAATGGTAATGTCATTGAATCAGATATCTCAGCCATTCCAAACGGTGTGTATCTGTTAATGATTAACAGCAAAGAGTCAACACAACAGATTAGAATTGTTAAAAACTAAGAATGATGATAACATTAAATAACATGAATAGATATATAAAATTGGCATTAACTATTTCATTAGTTGCCCTAATTGGTGTATTATCCGGTTGTGATGACGATGATTCGTCCGGTCCTGCCGCAACTACTGAGGTGGATAGAGTTTTCGGTTTACTTTCATCTTCTGGTTGGAGCGTATCCGAAGTACTAGTAGATGATTTGGATTTCTCCTCTACCTATTCCGGATTAAGTATAAACTTTCAGGAAGGTACCTATACTTCTGTGAATGGCGGTGCCATTTTTGGAGCATCAGGTACTTGGAATTTTACATCTAGTTCTGCTGAACAAATTTTGATTGATGGCGAGACGGAAATAGATATACTGGAAATTTCTGAAAATTCACTGGTGGTGGGTTTAACATGGAACCAAAATACACTGGGAACCGGAGGCCGAACATCATCGGTTAGTGGCAACCATGTATTTACATTTACAAGATAATTTAAGCTAGGTTGAAAAGAGGTTGGTGAGTGATCGCCAGCCTTTTTTCTTTTAAGACTGACTTAGGAAAAATGCATTACCCTTTCAAAACAAATTAATATGAAGCTTCTGTTTACCCTTACTGTCAATTTTATTTTTTGTTTGAGTATGTATGCTCAATTGTGCACTAAGGGAGCTACAGGAGCCGTACCTGCTGATGGTGAATATGTGCTAGTCTGGGCTGATGAATTCGACAATAACGGTGAAGTATGTTCAGATAATTGGCACCATCAAACGCAGTTAATTGCTGGGGACAGCTGGGCAAATGGCGAAGTTCAGCATTATACAGATAGAATTGAGAATTCGTATGTGGAAGAGGGCTTCTTAAACATAGTGGCCAAACGTGAAGACTATAATGATCAGGGTGTTACGAAAAATTTTACCTCCGCAAGGCTCAATTCTAAATTTGCCTTTACCTATGGCCGGGTTGATGTGAGGGCTAAACTGCCTTCTGGTAATGGTACATGGCCTGCTATATGGACACTCGGCCAAAATATTAATGAAGATGGGGGTTTCTGGGATGATAATATCGATGAAGTTAATTGGCCAGCCTGTGGAGAAATAGATATCATGGAGCACTGGGGCAACAACCCTAACGTAATTCATGGTTCATTACATACCCCTTCAAGTTTTGGTGCTACTGTAAATACCCAAACTATTGTTGCAAATGAGGTCAGTAGCACATTCCATGTTTATTCTATTGTTTGGGATGAGAATGCTATTCAGTTCCTTTTGGATGGAGTACCATTTTATACGTATAATCCTGCCACTAAAAATGATGCCACCTGGCCCTTTGATAAACCACAGTATTTGCTTCTGAACATTGCTATGGGAGGTATAGGAGGTGCAATTGATCCTGGTTTTACAGAGTCAACCATGGAAATTGACTATGTACGCGTCTTTCAAAATTATGACGAAGATGCGAATGACAACCTGCCTGTGCCACTTGTTTCGGCACCCGAACCAACTGAAGATGAAGAAGAGGTCTTATCAATTTTTAGTGATAGTTATACTGATTTAACAGATGTGGTATACACCAATCCTGAAAAGGAGGTTTATTCGGATGTAGTGAATATTCAGGAAAATGCTGCCTTACGCTACCTGGATGTAAACGAGCAATTAATAGATTTATCAGCCAACATTCAGGATGTATCAAATCAGGATTATTTTCATTTTGATTACTGGACACCAAACTCTAATGAATTAAGCTTAGTCTTCAAAGATCAAAGTGGTAATGAGTCTTCGCATACAATATCTATAGGTTTAGAGAATTGGCAGGGTGTTGATATTGCCATTGCCGATATTCAAGAGAATGTAAACTTATCCACTTTGGAAAAAATACAATTCAGTGGTAATGGTGTTGTGTATTTCGATAACCTGTTTTTCTTTATTGATCCCAATGATGATGTTCCCGATCCTGTTGCGCAGACAATAACGTTTGCTACCGTACCGGATATAAGCATAGATGAAGGCTCTTTTGAACTCGAAGCAACTGCAAGTTCAGGTTTAGCTGTAGAATACTCCACATTTTCAACAGAACTCAATATTGAAGGGTCAACAGTCAACCTACTTAAGCCAGGAACAGTAGTGGTCACGGCAGAGCAACCTGGCAATGAAGAGTTCCTTGCTGCAGAACCAGTAACACAATTGTTTTGCGTAAATCCGTCAAAACCAATTATTTCTCAAACGGAATTTGGCGGCAATATATGGCTTCAATCCAATAGCGAGGTTGGAAATAAATGGTATTTGAATGGCAATATAATTAGCAGTGGAAACCCAACAGAAATAGAAGTGAATGAAAATGGAATCTATACCTTAAAGGTGACCATTGATGGGTGCGATAGCCCTTTTTCAGATGAATTTCCTTTACTCATTACAAGTACAGCACCAAATAACAATCTTCAAATTCGAGTATATCCAAACCCGGTTACAGATGTTATTAAAATTGAAAATGTAAATGAAATAGAAAGCGTTATATTAACAGATGTTATGGGCAGAGCCATGCCTATAACGTTCAATCAAGATAAAAATGTACTTGATGCAAATATCAGTACCCTACCTACAGGTATATATTATTTAGTGCTTGAAAGTAAAAAAGAAAAACATATTACCAGGCTGATGAAACATTAGCCAACCTTATCAAAACCAATGATTTGATACATTTTGATAAGAAAATGCATTATTTGATCTCATTTTAATATACTATGTTTAACTTGTTAGTTATTAAATTCAAATTTGTATGTCTGGTAGGTATTTGTTCATACTGCTTATACTCTCATTTCAAGCCAATTCTCTTCAAGCACAATCCGTTGCGGAAATAATAAGTCAGGCCGATACCATTGCGAATCCAAATGCTGTATTAACTTTTTTAGATGGCCATTTGAAACGTGTGGTAGGCGTGAGCGATAGCTTACAAGCCAGGTTTTACTTGAAGATGGGCATTGCTTACGGTATGCTCTATCAATCCGATTCAGCCAATTATTACTTACATAAATGCCAGGAAAAGGCACAGGTCGCCTTCAATCCAATCACCGAGATAGCTGCTCTGAATGGATTGGGAAATGTAGCAAGAATTACCAGTGATAATGATCATGCTAAAATCTATTTTGAAAAAGCACTTTCCATCGCAAATGAGAGAGAATCCAATGAATATAAAGTTTGGCAATCTAAACTACTGGGAAATATTGCAGGCATTTTCTTTGAATTGCGTGATGCAGATGCTGCTCTGAGTTATTCCAAGCGAGGGCTAGACATATCAAGGCAAATCGGTGATAAAATGGGAATTGCCACGAATCTGATACGTTTAGGCTATTGCTACAATGCACTCGATAAACCAGATAGTGCCCTTGCAGTAAACAGTGAAGCAACACAACTTCTGGAAGCAACCAAAGACAGTCTTGGGCTGATTTATCAATATTACAATATGGCCAACATCCATAAATCAATGGATGAGGTTAGTGCTGCTAAAAATTACTATAACAACGCAATTGAACTGGCTAAGAAATTTGGTGAAGCTGAGACTGAAGTAGGCAGTTTAAACGAGCTTGCCGATATCGCCATTCAAGCTGGTGAGTATCAAAAAGCACGCGAACTTTTAAATCAGTCCATCGAAGTTTCAAAAGGTAATAATATGCTTTTTGGAATGCGAATGTCATATCAATTAGCTTATAAGGCTGATAAGAAGCGGCAGGATTATCAATCTGCTATGAATAACCTTGAAACCTACCACCAACTTAACGACTCAATACAAAAAACGGAGACGCTGAAGAGCATTGAAGAATTTAAAGTAAAGTATGAGACTGCAGAAAAAGAGAAGGAAATATTAGCCGCTCATCAGGAAATAGAAGTTAAAGAGCGCTTTCAGACATTTCTTTTTATCGTAATTGGGTTGATTGTCGTGTTTAGTGTTGTGGCCATCATCTTATTAATGCAACGTTTTAAGTTAAAAAGGGCATTGCTATCGCAGGAAATTGATACACTCAGGGTACAAATCAATAGTATTTTTCAAGGTGGGATAAAAGAAGTGAATGTGACCGTAAAGGATATTAATGATAATCTTTATAAACCACTTTCAGATAGGGAGTTTGAAGTCCTTCAAGAAGCCATTTCTGAGAAAACAAATCGTGAAATAGCAGAAACATTGTTCCTCTCTGTAAATACGGTAAAGTATCACCTTAAAAATGTGTACGAAAAACTAGGGGTGTCTAATAGAAAAGAAGCACTCGAAAAAATACTTCCTAAAGGCTAATAACAAGCTTTTTTAAAATACTACCCACAAGGGTAGGTAGTAAACCACCCGGGGTGGATGGCTTTCATTAAGTCCCATAGTAGCAAATTGAGAAAAAAATCTTACTACTATGAAAACAAAAACACAAACCCAACCCTTGAATGCACAACTCTTTAAAGTTTGCTGCATTTGCTTTATGCTACTTTTTATTAGCCAAATTGAGTCACTTGGTCAAATTGGTAATTTAAAATCCAAAGCCAAGTCATTATCTAACTCCACAAAACAAACAGAAGTTAAAAAGGAGGAGCCAAAGCAGGCCGATACATCAGAAAACAAATCGGAAGCTCCATCAAATCAACCTTCAGGTGTCGTTATTTATGTAAGTCCTGCCGGTAATAACTCAAACGCTGGTACTGATCTGACAGCCCCGATGAAAGCACTGGATAAGGCTCTGGCCAAAGCCGGCCCCGGGGACCGCATAAATATGGCAGAGGGCGTCTATACTGGCACATTTGGTGTCGGCTACTGGGAAATTGAAAAACCCGTTCACATCTATGGCGGCTATTCAGCAGACTTTTCAAAGCGAGATCCATTTACACATCTCACAGTGCTTCAGCCACCTGCAGATGCTTTTAGTAAAAGCGGTAACAAAAATGTTATGGACATGAAAAAACCACTGAATGGAGTGGTTGTGGACGGATTAGTTTTTGAAGGTGGTTTAAAAACTCCTTATGATAACAATCCCGATCCTAAAAAAGCAGGCCGTTGCGAAGGTTGTGAAACCGGTATGATGCTGGTTGGTCCCGGACAAAAGAATCCTGAAGGAGTGATGCTGGTCTTATACGGCAATAACCATATTGTTCGTAATTGCATTTTTGTAAACTCAAGCTTTGGAGGTGTGAGAGCCAAAATTGGTCAGGCAGGTGCCGGTGATATCGAAATTGCCAATAACTTGTTTGTAGCAAACCGCATGTTTGGTGTGGAAGGATTTGGACTAAAAGGTCAGAAACCTGTTGAAGGTGATATTGTCATCCATCATAACACTATCTTATTTTCCTGGAGCCGATTAAAGGACTTATTGGATTTTGGTTATGGTATTAACGTACAAAATGATGCTACTTTTAAAATCCATCATAATATTATCGGCCTCAATATCTCGGCAGGCATTTCTTCACAAAGGTTTAATCAAGATCTCTACATTGATGATAACCTCTTCTTTGGGAATAAGAAAAAGGATTTATGGTTCAACCCGGGAAGCAATGTGAATGTGCAGATTGATGCAGGCGAATTCGGAGATTTGGACATCCCAAGCGCTAAAGGCAATGTTAATAAGAGTGTAAAAATTGGTGTTGATCAGGTTTATTTCCAAGGGTTTTTAAATGCCCAATACAATGAAACCACTGATTACGATCCTAATTCACAGGCTAACTTAATGCGCGAAGCTTTCGGGTTAAATAAACAAGGTACCATAAACTCATCAGTATCGATGTATGCAAACCGATATCCATGGAAGTCAACACTAGATTTGGTTGGAGCTGACGGAACGTACGGCATTCAACCGGTAAAATAGTTAAAGAGTTAGATAGATATCACAAGAGGCTGTTTCGAAAGGAGCAGCCTCTTTTTTTAACCTAAATTTTGTCGTGTCTGCTCTGTGAACTCTGTGACCTCTGCGGTTATTAATGAACACATGTTAAAATTCCTTATACAGGTTGAATTACCAACAGCTAATAGATTTTAAACTATTAAATAGCTCTTTAATTACCACAAACTACTATTACCAAAATCAAGTAAAAAACGCTTAAAAAGCCCAAAATAGGCGTTTTTTAAAATACTACCCACACGGGTAGGTACAAAACCACCCGGGGTGGATGGGAATTCACCCTCTCTAAGAAGGGAGATTGGTATCGGAATTTTAAAAACCCAATACCATGAAAACCTACTACTACAAATTACTTTTTATCATCCCACTGCTCTGCCTATTTGCAGATGCGGTGGGTCAAAACATCTCCTTATTTAATGTTTCTGACAGGAGCCATTATACCGGTGTTGATTGCAACTCCAGAAAGCTGTATACCTCAACAGGAGGCGAGAGTACGGACCTGCTTTTATCTTTAATGGATTTTGGAGTTGGTGCTGCTACTATCGATGAAATTACAGTAACGCTATCCGGAAATTTTACTGCCGATGACCTGGACAACTCTGTTGGAGGTGCTTTGTTTCTTTATCGAAACAAATTCAGCAATCCCGGTTTATTCGATAGTTATAATGCAATTCAAAAAATATCAATCACCGGGCCCGGTACGTATACCTTTACCACAAATATCAATGCCAATTCAGTTGCAGGTAACTACAAATTGCCCATGTTGGCAATTGGCTTAAGGCTAAAGCCCGATGCATCTAAATCTCATGTTGTCGCCATAAATGCCATAACCGGAAGCCATGTAGACCTTACTTCAGGTTCCGTTTCGGGTAATGTTCCCGTATTTGCATCCACAACTGAGCCATTCGGGGAGCCAATTACAGGAGGTGCTGTAGTGCGAGGTTCAGGCTTTCTTACCTTCTCATTTGATGCGAATGATAATGATAAACACAGATTAGAACTTTTGGATGCTTCTCAGTCGAATGTACTTGAGGAAATTATTCTTGGTTCCGGTGAGACTTCGGCAACATTTACAGGTTTGGCAACAAATACACAGTATTATGTAAAGCCTTACAGCATCAATACTATCTCAGGATGTGATATAGAGCGAACAAGCCTTCCGGTTCTTTACGGAGGAGTTACTTGCTTTGATCCTCCTACAACGATTAATGCATCAGTTACTGATAAAACCCATAACTACATTGATCTAAACTTGACGGGTAAAAATCCAAATAGTAAGTACAAGTACTTCGTTTCTGTCAGGCCAAGTGCAAATCCGAGAGTGCAACCTACAGACGGTACTTATTATGCCAATAATTCATCATTTACCAGCGGTACTAATATGGGATCGGGCAACATCGCACTTGGAACAGTATATGAAATTTTTGATCTAGCTCCCGATACTTGGTATTTTATTGATGCTTATCAGTTTCAACATAATCAAAACATTGTTTCCCAAAGTGAGTGTATCGTTTACTCTGCACCACGTTCCATTTTAGTCAGAACATGTCCTGCACCACCATCCAATCCACCATCGGGTCTCGCTGCCTCATTAATTACACAATCTACAGTTAGAATTAATTGGACTGCAGGGTCAGGATCTGGTCGAATGGTTACCATTTCTGAAAATAACTTAGCATATAATGTTGATGGTTTGGAATTCTCGGGAAATACTGACTTTAATCTCGCACCACAAGTCAGTCAGGGAAATGATGCCAAAGTCGTTTACAATGGTACCGGTTCGCAGGTAAATGTTACCGGTCTTCAACCGGGGACACAGTACTTTGTAAGAGTCAATGAGTTTAGCGGTAATGGTGATTGCAGATCTTACAATACAGAAGCTGCTCCTATAAGTTTCACAACAGGTTCTGTAGTTGGCGATGTTACTGTAGCAACCACGGGCATTTCTAACCGCACATCTACTTCATTAGTAATTGGTGGTGATGTTTCAATAAATGGCAACCCTACCATTCTTGCCAAAGGTATTGTTTGGACAACTTCTGCAGGTGACCCCACAGTTGCTTTGCCTACTAAAACCAATGAAGGCACCAGTCCAACAAGTTTTTCAAGTGTAATAACCGGACTTACACCCGAGACAAGCTATGGTTTTAGAGCTTATGTAACAACCTCTGAAACCACTAACTACGGTACTACACGATATTTTTCAACATTACCAATTCCACCTACAGGACATGCCACGGCATTTACAGTAGATAATTTAATCGAAAATACACCTATCAATTTTACAGCAGAATTGAGCTGGAATGCCGCTCCGGGGGCAGATGGTTACATGTTACTTTATACTAAAAACGGGGAAGAACCACCGATTGACTTCCTTCAATCTAACAGTTATACATTACCTCCAGGGGTTTTTATAGCCAGTTCAACAATTACCGGAACTACATACGACTTCAATTTCGGAGCTTCAGGAGAACTTACTTTTAAGTTAGTATTGGTGCCTTATAATTTGGCAGACAATGGATCTTCCGCCAACTATCTACTAACCGGCACTCCTGCCAGAGTGGACATACCTATTGATACGCAAATTCCACTGGTGACTTCCCGTAGCCCGAATGTCAATGCCACTAATGTCTCAGTGTCTTCCAATTTGGTTCTTAGTTTTTCGGAACTTATCCAAAAAGGAAGTGGCGCTATTGAAATCAGACGTTACAGCGATGATGCCCTGTTTGAGTCCATTAATGTTTCCAACGCAGCTGTCAGTGTTTCAGCAGCTAATGTAACTATTAACCCTACCAGCGATTTAAACCCAAATGTTCAGTACTATGTATTAATTCCTCAGGGAGCGATTACTGATTTGAATGAGAATCCTTTTGCCGGATTTACCATAAAACAAAACTGGCGCTTTACTACCGGTAGCTTACCTGACAATACGTTGCCAACACTCACAGAACTCACCCCTCAAAATGGTGCAACAGATGTTGATGTACTTGCCGATCCGCTGATGGAATTCAGTGAGCCCGTTACTGCAGGTGTTGGAAACTTTACCATTAAAAGAGTAGATAATGGCAATGTTTTCGCCTCTTTCAATGCCAACGATCAGGAGGTTGTCTTCTTGAATAACATCGTAGGAATATCTAAAGGAACCCCTTTTCCTGCCAATACAGAATTTTACATTGAAATAGACAATGATGCTGTTTTGGACCTTTCAGGAAATGCTTTTGCAGGAATATCAAACAATACAACCTGGCGTTTCACAACAGCAGAGGCCCCTGATGTTACCAGACCAACATTTGTAAGTTTAAGTCCGGCTGATGGTACCACCGATGTGCCTGTAAATACTACCTTGGAAATTACCTTTGATGAACCTTTGCAGCCGGGTAGCGGTGGGTTCGTTCAGATCGGTTTTACCAGCAATGGGTCTATAACGCAATATATACACACATCAAGCGGAAATATTGCTGTTTCGGGTAACACAATCTCCATTACTCTTGAAAGTGACTTGCCCGATAACCAGGAATATTTTGTTAGTCTGCACCCGGGCATAGCAAGCGACCTTTCCGGCAATGTGATCAACTATTTTGTTGACTACACTACCTGGAATTTTACAACTGCTGCCGCACCTGATGGTGATGTACCGGTCATTTTAAGTAATTCGTATGCACCGGCCAAGGCGGCACTTAATATTCCTTTTAGTACGGATTTGGCCTTCGAATTTAACGAGCCTGTATTAAAAGGAACCGGAAACATCAAATTGCGCAGGTTTGCTGATAATGCAGAAATACAAAGTATTAACGTGCTTTCCGGAGATGTTGCTATCACAAACGATACGCAGGTTGCCATCAACTTAGCAACACTATCAGAAGGTCAATACTATGTGGAAATTCCTGCAACTGCTTTTAAAGATGCCAATGACAATTTCTTTCCCGGTATCCTCAATAAGGATTGGAGTTTGACAACAATAGGCGATCCTCCCGGCATCACTGCCTTTAGTCCGGTAGATGGTGCGACAGAAGTACCGCTAACTCAAACTATGACTATCACTTTTGATGAGCCGGTCAAACGTGGTACCAGTGGCTCCTTTTTATTCAGAAGATTAGACAATAACGCCATTGTGTATAGCCTCGCTTATAGCGATCCACGGGTAAGCTTTTCAGGCAATCAGATGTCGATGGAAGTGGAACTGACCAACCCTGTTTTCTATGAAACAGACTTCTATGTGATGATCAATGGCAATTTTGCTACCGATCTGGCAGGCAACACCATGGATCAGGTTTGGAATAATACGACATGGAACGTGCGAACCGTAGAGCAGCCTGATGGTACTCCACCTTCCATTATCATGGCCAGCAGGGATCCGCAAGATAATGCTAGCCCGGTATCAGTAGATGGGATATCCTTTGAATTCAATGAAAATGTGGTGAAAGGTAGCGGGTTCATACGAGTAAAAAACTATGACACGGATGAAACGATAGAGGTGATTAACGTATCAGCAGGCCAGATAGAAATAACGCAGCGCATTTATGTGTCGGTTTCGTTTTTGGATGAATTGCCCGAAGGCAACTACTACCTGGAAATGGATGCAGGTGCTTTTGAAGATGAAGCAGGAAATAATCATGTGGGGATTAGCAACAAAGACACCTGGAACTTTACTGTTTTGGGCGAAGCTCCGGAATACACAAGTCTTTCACCGGCCATTAATACGACAAATGTACCCGTTGATAATACTTATATAATTACATTCAATGAACCGATAGTGGCAACAGCTACGGGAAGAATTTACTTCCGTAGAGTAAGTAATAATAACATTGTCCGTCAATATCAGGCTACGGATCCGAATATTACAATTAGCGGAAATGTACTGTCGGTTGAGGCAGATTTAACGGGTTTTGAAAGTACCCAGCTTTATTTGGAGGTGCAGTCAGGTCCGATTACTGATTTGGTTGGCAATTTGTTTACCCAACTAAATAACAACACCTGGCAATTTACTTTAGCTGCAGCACCTGATGTTACGGCACCATTGGCAACGTCCTTTACACCTACACCAAATGTAACTGACATTGCTGCAGATGCTGACTTAACGATTCAGTTCAATGAAGCTGTACAAAAAGGTTCAGGTCTTATCAATATAAGAAGGTATTCCGATGATCTTTTGCTTCAAACCATTGGCGTTCAAGATGCGGCTGTAAGTGTAAACGGACAAACCGTAACCATTAACCCTCCGGATTTGATTGAAGATACCCGTGTTTGGATCGAAATTCTGGAAGGAACCTTTACAGATATGGCGGGTAATGTTTTTGCGGGTCTTTCAAGCAAGAGTACATGGAACTATACACCCGTTGTTGAAAATCCTACTATTATTCATGTCGATCCGGCTGATGGAACAACAGGAATTAAAGCAGGGCAACCTATTACCTTTACTGCCACTTTCTCCGAACCAGTTCAAGCAGGTACAGGTGGAAATATTGGAGTATTAATATATAATTCTATCGGAGGTGAAATTCTATACGATCAAATACCACATACTGATTTAACGTATTCAAATAATCAATTTTCTTTTGAGTATACATTTCCTTATAGTGAAAGTTTTAGCGAACGTGAGTTCTTTTTCCGAATTCCAAATGGCATTGCTCAGGATTTGAATGGAAACAATATGACTGGTGGTTATATACCATCAATCTGGCATGTTTTTCTTGAAGAAATTGATACCACCACACCCTATTTCGACAACAGTAATCAATATCCTTCAAACGGGCAATCAAATGTGCCTTATGATGTAGTACTCAGGTTGCCGTTTACAGAACCTATTCAGAAAGGCACAGGAAATGTGATACTCAGGGATTTATCCGATAACTCAGAAATCTTGAGAGTTGATGTTGCTTCACCAGAAGCTTCTATAGATGGTAATACTTTAGTTATCGATCCGGGACAGGATATTCCCGAGATTTATGAAGTAGGAGTAGAGTTGGAAAGTGGCATCGTAGAAGACCTTTTTGGTAATCCGTTTGATGCAGCGAGTTTTGGTGGAAGCTGGAGCTTTCATATGTTAGAAACTCCCTTACAAATTGTATCTGTTAGTCCACCGGATGATGCTCTGAACGTGCTTGTAGGAGAACCTGTTGTTTTCGAAGTTACTTTCGATGCTCCTATTGAGTTAACAGGAGAATCAGGGTGGTTTGCCATCCGATTGAAATCCGGAGGAGTAACCTATGTTCAGATATTTGGTGATGATCCATCTATGACAGTCTCTGGGAATAAACTCTTTGTTCCCATTACATTACCTAATGTATTGGACACTGAATTGTACGTGCAAATGACAAATAACTTAGTCAGGGATGTTAATGGATATAGCACAAACCCTACTGTTGGTGCTAGTACCGACACATGGAATTTCACAACTGAACTACCGTCCCCACCACAGGTTGTAAGCTTTACACCTGCTAACGGCACCACAGGTTTAAATGGTGATGAGAATCTTGTAATAGAATTTAATGAACCGGTTGTAGAAGGCAACATGTATATGGTACTTTACCAATTGGATCCGGGATCAAACCAATGGGAAGTATTCAATGATGGTTCCAGTCGTGTAACTATCAATGATAATGTAGTGACCATCGACCCAACCAATGATCTTCCGGCCGGAAGGGAATACTATTTTAGAGCCAATAGCCAATCATTCTTTGATATTAAAGGTGCAAAAACAGCTCAGCTGGGAGGTAATGGTGTCTGGAATTTCACAGTAGGTGAAGTGGACTTCGATCCACCAATAGTACAAACATTCGTGCCTGCTCAAGATGCTGTTGATGTACCAATTGATATTGGATCTCTGTCGATGACATTCGATGAACCGATACTTGATGGTGATCCTAATGGTGCTATTAGGATGTATGAATTCAATACCAATGCTTTAGTGAAAGAATTCAATTTCCAAACAGCAGATGTTACGGTTAGTGGAAATACATATACCCTAAATGATGTACCGGAACTTGATTTGAACAAAACCTATTATGTTCAAAATAGCAATGGAAATTGGGGAATTACAGACCTCATTGGAAATGTAATAGCAGGCTGGGGCGATAGCTTTACCTGGCAGTTTACTACTGAAGCAGGTGATGTTACACCACCAACAGTTTTAAGTACAAGTCCTGCAGACGATGCAACTGGCGTAGCACCTAACGTAACGGTGACACTCACTTTTAATGAACCAGTTGGCCCGGCTTCTCCTAACGGAGTATTTCTTCGGGAAGAAGGAAGCAATAATGGGATTGCGGCTACTATCAGCATTTCAGGAAATGTATTGACCATCGATCCCGATCAGGATTTAAATACAAATCAGGGCTATTATGTAGAAATACAGAATAATCAAATATTTGACCAGAATAGTAATGCTTTTGCGGGAATCAATGACCCAACTACATTCAACTTCTTTGTTGGAGCTGAGGACAATACACCTCCAACAGTGGTTAGTTTCAATCCTGCAGATAATGCAACAGATGTTTCTGTTGATGTGGGAAGCTTAACAATAACTTTCTCAGAAGATATCAAGCCAGGTAATGCTGGTTCTAAATTCAGACTCAGGAAAAATGATGGTACCAATCAGGTCGTTAAAGAGTTTGAAATAAACACGGCAGACGTTACTTTCGGTACGAATACTGTGACTTTGAATAATGTACCCACGTTGGACTTTAACACGGGATTTTGGGTGCAGAATAACTTCGGTGTAACAGTTTATGACTTGGCCGATAACCCTTTAGCGAATTGGAATACAACGGACATCTGGAACTTTACAACGGAAGGCCCGGGAGATACTCAGGCACCTTCTATTGTCTCGGTTTCACCAAGTAATGGCGCTTCTAATGTTCCGGTGAATACAAATCTTACCATCACATTTGACGAGGAGGTCCAATTTTTATCGAATTCTAGCTTTCTCATCAAACTATATGGAGGTACTGTTAACAGGAGAGTGATTTCATATAATTCGTCTGAAGTAAATATTTCGGGCAATACCATTACAATCAATCCAAATACTGATCTCATTTATGATGAACAATATTGGATCCGTATCAATCCGGGTACTATAGGTGATTTAGCGGGCAATGCTTTTGCTGGGTATACATCACAAAACGACTGGAATTTTACGATGGAAGCTCCCCCAAAACAAGACCAGACCATCACGTTCGATCGTATAGCTGATAAAACCTTCGGGGATGCACCATTTACTCTATCCGCTACGGCATCATCAGGTCTTGATGTTCAGTTTAGCTTAATCAGTGGCCCAGTGAGCTTGTCAGGCAATGAGGTCACTATTACTGGAGTTGGTACAGTAGAAATAGCTGCCAATCAACCAGGAAACGGTTCTTTTAACCCAGCTCCGGAAGTAATCAGAACCTTTGAAATTCTGAAAGCCAATCAGACTATTTCGTTTGATCCAATTGCAGATAAAACCTTTGGCGATGCACCTTTTAATCTGAACGCTTCGACAAGTTCAGGGTTAACAGTTAGTTACGTAAGTTCCAATACCTCGGTGGCTACAGTTAGTGGAAATATCGTAACTATAGTTGGTGCCGGTATATCAACCATTACAGCCAGTCAGGCAGGTAACGGCCAGTTCAATCCTGCAACATCTGTTGAGCAGACCTTGAATGTAAACAAGGCTAACCAGACCATTTCGGTTGATCCAATATCTGATAAATTAGTTGGCGATGCACCTTTTGAGGTAGTGGCTTCAACTACCAGTGGTTTAAGTCTGGATTACCAAATTTTAAGTGGACCGGCTAGTATTTCTGGCACAACAATTACCTTAAATGGATCTACTGGGACAGTAGAAGTAGAAGTAAGCCAAGCTGGTAACAGTAACTTAAACGCTGCGAGTGAAACGGTTTCGTTCGTTGTTTCTGATCCTGCAAAAACAGATCAAACCATTACGTTTGGCACTATTGAGGATAAAACTTTTGGTGATGCAGATTTCACATTGCAAGCAAGCGCATCCTCCGGTCTTACGGTAGATTTTAGTGTTGTTTCAGGACCAATTTCTATCAATGGCAACATAGTAACGATTAATGGTGCTGGTACAGCCACTGTAGCTGCTAATCAGGGTGGTGATAACCAATATAATCCGGCACCAGAAGTGACTCAAACATTTACGATTGACAAAGCCACTCAAACAATCACGTTTGATGACATTGAAGATCAGATTTTTGGGGTCGATCCATTCACCATCTCTGCTGTCTCTTCAGCAGGTTTGGGCGTAGAGTACAGCGTGGTGAGCGGCCCCATTTCATTGAGTGGCGCCACAGTTTCTGTCAATGGAACTGGGGTTGCTACGATCGCTGCCAACCAGTCTGGTAATGATAATTACCTGGCTGCAACTGAAGTGATTCAATCTTTCACGATTGCCAAATCCGATCAAACTATTACGATCGAACCAATTGCTGATAAACTAACGACCGATGACCCATTTAATGTGATTGCAACAACGACAAGTGGTCTTGCTTTAACTTATCAGATTCTGAGTGGCCCTGCATCAATATCAGGCGCCACAATATCCCTTGATGGTCAGGTGGGTAATGTAGTTATTCGGGTAAGCCAGGCGGGTAATTCGAACTACAATTCTGCCGAGGCACAAATCAATTTTGATGTAGTAGATCAGCCAGATAAACAAGATCAAACCATCACTTTTGAGCCTTTAGTGGAAGTAACATTTGGTGATCCTGACATTCAATTAACAGCGACAGCAAGCTCAGGTCTGGTAGTTACTTATACAAGTTCAGATGAATCTGTGGCAACTGTGAATGGATCAACTGTTAAAATCATAGGAGCTGGAATAACAAACATCACTGCTTCACAAGCAGGTGATGATGATTTCAATGCCGCTGTACCGGTAGCGCAGGTGTTAATCGTCAATAAGGCGGCTCAAACTATTACTTTCAATGAAATTGAAGATCAGTTTATGGAAGCAGAACTATTGGAGCTTTCTGCGACTTCTTCTTCAGGTTTAATTGTAGAATTTAGTGTGGCAAGTGGCCCGGCATTTCTGAATGGAACTACACTCATTTTTGATGGGATTGGCCAGGTTACTGTAGAAGCAATTCAACCTGGTAATGAAAATTTTGAGTCGGCATTAGTATCCAGAACATTTGAAATAATTTCGGTTACGAGCACAACAATTCGAGAGATAGAACCTGTAAGCATTTATCCTAATCCAGCGAATAATCAGATTACGTTAACAGGTACTATCGATCAGACAGCCAAAATCTTCATTAGTGATATGAAAGGAAATTTGGTGCGACAAATTGAGCCTAAATTGACCGAAAGTATCGATGTGTCGGATTTAACCAATGGCATCTACCTTATCCTGATAAAAGGAGAGAATGAGCAGATGATAAGATTTATAAAGAAATAACTCATTAAAACAGAAAATAAGATGAAAACATTAAGAAATATAATAGTAGCGATCACCATGATAAGCCTGTTGGCCACCATGGGTTGCGATAGTGGTGGTGAAGAAGGTCAGCCAGACCCGGCCATGCAGCAAGTAGCATTGTTAGTGAATGAAGGTAAGCCTTGGGTAGCTCAGGCAGAATCATTTGTGTTAAAAGATGGCTTTGATGTGAGTGATCAATTTGAAGGATTTAATGTAACGTTCTCTGAAGGAACGTTCAAAACAGAGAATGCCATTTCGAGTGCTTGGCCCTCGGAAGGCAACTGGCAGCTGAGTGAACAAGACCTTAACACCATTTTGAGAGGTGACGGAGTAGCCATGAAAACCCGAATAATTGGTAATACTTTAACATTGACATTCAGGGCTGGTGGTCCATCAGGTGGCAGAATTACTAGTGTAGAAGGTGAATACCAGTTCGAGTTAATCAGTCAGTAGTAGTAAGTGTGTGTGATTGATAGAACCCTCTTCTTGCTTCGGCAGAGGAGGGTTTTTTTATTGGCACTATTTTATTTAAAAAATCATTTAATAACTCCGATTAAAATATCGATTTGCTATATTCAAAGCTATGTTTCGGTTTGGTTTTGTATTATTAGTTGTAGTATTGACATCGTCTGTTATTTGGGCTCAATTACCTGATAGCATATCCTTGCAGGTTAATAACATTCCTCAAAAAGAAGACAAGGTTAAATTTTTACTGGATTATTCAGACAAGGCACTTCGCACAAATTCAGAATTACACTATGCACTGGTAATTGAAGCCAAGAGAATTGCACAAGATTTAAAGGAGCCTGGTCTTTTAGCTAAATCTGAAAAAAGGGTTGCCATGAACGTGCAGTACCAAAATCAAATAGATTCCGCCCGGAGCCTTTATCTTCAAATTCTCACTAAGTATGGCAATGATCTAGATTCTGCCTTTATTGCTGAAGTGTACAGCGAAATAGGAGCCACTTATTATTATGAGGCCAATGATAAAATGGCATTAGAAAACTGGATCAAGTGTTTTCGCATAGCCGAGTCAGTAAATGATAAAGCTCTAATGGCCAGAATTACTAATAATATTGGAGCCACATATGGTTACTTAGGTGACTATAAAAATGCAATATACTATTTGAACAAGGCCATTAAATATAAATGGCAATTAGGTGATACAGCATCATTGG
>NZ_JAVJUY010000182.1:0-5699 GCF_040220315.1 Fulvivirga sp. | reverse complement strand
TATTTTTAGTGAGTTTATGCTTAATTAAGATTAGTATTTCCTTATCCAGATCCGACACCATTGACCGGTAAGAGTACTTAGAATTAGTAGCAATATCCTCGTAGGCGTTATCTATTATTTCACTAGCTTTATCCGGATTTTTGATAACTGCAATTACTTCATCAACATTGCTATGATCACGTTTTAATGGCAAGTAATGCTTCCATGGCTCCAATATACCCGAATATGTACCAGGGTATAGCACCATTAATGTTTTGAGAGAGGCAGCTTCGAAACATCTTGGCGAAATAACATGTATAATAATGTCACCATCTGTAGAAAAATATTCATCTTTAATCTGGTTATATTCTAAATCAGGGTTATGTAATTGTAGTTTCTCAATTTTTTGTTGCAGAAGGCCAGAATAGTCAATGATACTCGCCCCACTTTCCGTACCCAACATGGCTTTACAGCTTGCTATAAAATTATACCATTTTTTTCCGTATAACCGCTTATGCTCATTAGTATCAATATCACATGATAAATTATATTTCTGCGCTTCTTTTTTAAACCTTTCTGCGATAATCCATTTTTCTTGTGCAAAACTACCTAGCCAATATGGAACCTTTCGAGCCCGATAGCCTACATCTATATTACGCGATTCATAATCGGGAACGCGTATTCCTTCTAAGCCTTCGGGCACAAAACCTGTGAGCGTCACTTTTTTTTTAACATTTTTAATAGCTTTGTGATTATATAATTTATCTACTATTTCAGGATTGATTACTGTATACATTAAATCAATCTTCAAATACTCCATGCAAGATACAGTATCATTTACGCATCTATACTCGTCTTGAATGAAAAGAATTTTTACTCCAGGATAGTTTCTAATTTTAGTCGATAAACTATTGTGATCATGTAAAAAGGCAGGCGTATTGATTGAATAGTGTATGACTATCGCATGATAGTACTCAAGGCTCGATCTGGTTTTTTCAAATGCATATATATCTACTACATAAATTGAATTAACACTGTATTTTTTTATGGAATGGATATGATCTCTGGTTGTATTCACATGCATTGCTTTGTAATTGCATAAAACCAATATATTGAATTTATCATGCATCTTACTTACATGGCGAGCATGCAGGGTTGTCCAGGCATGCCGCGCTTCCAATAACCAGATTTATAAATGCTTAACCATTCGGAGAGACTAATCCAGCGCCACAATGCCCATGAGTTATTTGCATGTCCAGATTGATGCTGATTCCAGAGTTTACTAATTTCTTCCAAATTATATTCGGGCAAATCATATAAAGCATGATCAAATACTTTTGTATAAGCCCAATCTTTCAGTTTTCTTTCTCTTAGCCAAATATCCAAAGGTGCAGCATACCCTACTTTGTCAGCACGCCATCTGATTTTAGTTGGTATAAACTCTTTAGTAGCAGCCCTCAAGATCCATTTCTGCCACCCATTTCTAATATAATAATCGTCAGGCAATTGCATACAGTAATCTACAAGGTTGTAATCCAAGAAAGGTAATCTGGTTTCTCTTGAAAAAGCCATGGAGTTTCTATCGGCATATCTCAATAGCATCGGCAAACTGTTGAAAAACATTGCATCAAACAGTGTTTTTCTTAAAGTTGACTTAGTTCCCATAGAATGGGATGTATATTTTTTCTTTATCTTAAAACGTAATGTATTTAATTCGTCTTCTGCATATGCCACTTTATGATTAAATCTTCTAGACTATTAGCGTATTTACTTCCTGCGATTTTGAGCCGTCTATTAAATTTAGCTGTTTCGCGTCTGGCTAAATTTAATTTCCCTTGTTCAATCAGATCAAACTGCCTGCATTTAAAATAAAATTGATAACCAGCTAACAGTTCATCTGCGCCTTGGCCATCTAGAAGAACGACAGTTTTGTTTTGCTTTGCCAATCGAGCTACACACCATTGCAGATATATAGATGCTGACAAAAATGGTTCTTCCTGATGCCAATGAAGTAATTTTGATTCGGCGACCAGCCCTTCTTGTGATGGTGTAACAGTATATTTATTTACTCCAGTGTAAGAAACAACTTCATCAATCTCTTTATCTTCTGAGATTGTTGGATCCATTGGAAATACTGCTGAGAATGTGTTTTGTTGAATTAAATTACTTTTCTTATGTCTAGCCATCATTCCAACAATCGCAGAGGAATCTAATCCTCCAGAGAGACTAGAGCCTACTTGAACATCAGTACGCAGTCTTAAGTTAACACTATTAGTTAATAGCGCGCCAAACTCTTCGACTGCTTGCTTTGGAGATATATTTTCATACACATTATTAAATTTTGGGCTCCAATATCTCCATCTTTTAATTTCTTCACCATTCTTATTAAATATTGCAGCATGAGATGCAGGGAAACGTTCAATATTATTAAAGAAAGTATACTTATCATGCTCAAACCAATCATTTCTAGTAAACCTATTTAATGAATCATAATTAATATCATCAGATATTAAAGGATGAGGCAAGATTGCTTTCATTTCCGAGGCGATCACAGTTGTATTAAACTCACCTTTACCAATAAATAGCGGTTTTTCACCAAAGCGATCTCTCGCAATCATTAACGTTTTGTTTCTATTGTTCCAAAGCGCAAATGCAAACATTCCATTAAGTCGTGAAAGAGCATCCTCTCCCCAGACTAGCAATGATGCTAACAACACTTCTGTATCGCTATGTGTTTTGAATACATACCCCTTTTTTTCTAACAGCGTTTTTATTTCAATATAATTATATATCTCTCCATTAAAGACCAAATGTGATGAGTTATCGTTACTAGACATTGGTTGATTAGCAAAATCTGATTTATCAATAATAGACAACCTTCTGTGCGCCAAAGCTGTTTTCTTATCAGAACTAATCCATATGTCACCGTAATCCGGACCTCGATGAATTAGCCTATCTCTCATATAAATTAACAAGTCTTCTCTAACATTTAGAGCAGGAGAAAGAACCGCAACTAATCCGCACATTTATTTCGCAAGCCTAAACAACTTAGCCAAACTGATACGCTGATTATAAGGGAGAATGTGCCAGCACTTCCTGGCTAATGAAAACATAAACTCTAATTTTTTATTGTTCTTAAAAGATACAAATAAGATTTGATAGTTTCCCTGCATTAAATTGCTAAGAAAATATTGCACATCACCAATAATCTTCTTTGATTTTGAAACCTCATCATCAACGTAATCAGGATCGTTTATATAAATCCCCAATGGCACATACGGAATACAAGGTTTGAGCCCGCCATCGCCATCATCAAATAGTAGTTCGCGAGAATGTAATTGATTATATTTGGCATGCAGTATGAGATCATTTAACGCATCATCGAATTGCTTGATAAAACTTTGATAACTATATTTTTTTGATATAATAATATCTTTGTAAGCTCTTTCAGTTAAATCATAAATATATTCATCATCTTTTAGTTTAGCTAATACATCATCTATATTTGAAAAGTCTTTTTTTAGCGGTATGTAGTGTGTGTTTGGCATTAGCACGTTTGAATAACTACCTTCAAACAATATTAAAGCAGTGCGTAAAATTATGGATTCGAATATCTTTGGTGACACTTGATTCATGATTACTTTTTCATTTGGCTCAATAAATACATTAATAATTTCCTCGTAACTTATATTATCTTTGGAATTGACATAATCTTTTATTTCTTTTTCAATTTTGCCATTAAAGTCAAATATATTTGATCCGCTTTCCGTACCTAACGTTGCTCTTGCACTACCCAAGTTTTTATACCATTCTTCACCATATATTCTCTTGCTATCATCAACTTCAATATCACATGCTAGATCGTGCGCTTTTGCTATTTTTTGGAATTCGTACCCAATCTTATATTTCTCATACCCTAAACTACCGTATATATATGGCAGTTTCCTTCCCCTATAAAAAATATCAATATTTCTTTCCTGCAAAGGTTTTGCCCATGATGATTCTGAAATATTTTCTGGCACATAGCCTGTTAATGTCTCAACAAATGACAATGCAGGAAATCTGTATTCAGGATATATATCTCTTTGATATTTTTTCGGCACACATGTAAAAATAACATCCAATTTTAGCTTTTCTATCCATTTTGCTGCAGTTTCTATCCCTTCATACTCATCCTGTATAAATAAGATTTTACAGCCTTGATAATCAGCAATTGCATTAGCAATATGCTCAGAGATATGGGTATTGACAGATAATCTTATTGAATAATGAATAACAACAGCATCGAATGGTTTAAAATCAAAAGACACATTGCAGTTCTTGTTATACTGAATCGTTTTTCGCCAGTAACTATGGTCAGCTGGGATGTAAGTGATATCGTTATGTGAATACTTCTTAAATGACCCCAGATGTTCCATAATTGTTGAGACATGCAATGAATTACTTGAGTCATATAACACAGCAACGTTGAATCTATTTCCAGCTATAGCAACCAGCTCTCTAGCTTTCAACAGTTCATTCTTCATACTAGAGAAACTTTTGTTATATGATTTAGATAATGCTTCGGCTTTTCTAATTTTCGTTAATTCTTTTTCCTCACGAGTTTCACTAGCAATGTGAATAGCTTTTATAAATTCTTCAGCAGTTTTTGCAATATAAAAAAGGCTCTCCTTTTCCTCTAACGATTTAATGGGCGTTGTAACTACAGGTAGACCACATGCAACATACTCATAAGCTTTTAATGGAAATGAATTATAAATCCATTCATCTTGTATATAAGGTATTATGCCAATATTAGCATTCACCATTGCCTCAGTTAAAGCATCCACATCTACTTTTCCATAAACATGGACGTTTGATAAATCTGATATTTGTTTCCAACCCTTGCAATCAGTGCTGATACCGTAAAACTCAAACGTCCATTCAGGCAAACAAGTTACAACTTTATACAGCAAATCATAATCTAGTCTGGAATTTATTCCTCCTTGGAAGACTGCTGTTTTTGATTTTACTAATTTTAAATCGTTCTTTTGTATATAGCTAAGGAAATATTCCGCGTCACATCCATTTTCAGCTATACAGTATTTTCCTTTATAACGACCATTAGTAACATAAGAATTAACTAAGTTTGCAGAGCAAAATACTACAAAATCTATAGTTTTTAGAATTTTAACAACTGAGTCCCGTATTTCATTGCTGTGGCTTTCCCAACCACTTGTCTCAATAATGTAGTCTTCAGTAGCGTGATACACTCTAAAGCCTTGCGGGATAGCCTCAATCAATCGATTATAGTTTATTGAGTCATATATCCAGATTAATGGCTTACGTATACCCCTGGCAGATAATAATTTTTTTATACATTTTACATCTTCATTAGTCACACCATGATTTACATTTATAATATCAATATTTTCAAAACCACTTTCTTCGAACTCTACCTTATCTCTTTTTTCATACTTATGTTGAAAAAAAAGCACTGGCAGCTCTTTGGCAAACCTAGTTGCAAAATGATATCTATTAGATCTTGGTTCTTTAGCCCAATCTGACCATGTAAGAAAAAGTACGGAATCAAAATATTTTTCTAGACGCATGTGTTTATGAACCACTACTTTGTTCAGAGGATTTTATTTTAATCAATCCGCGCCTCATAACATGCATCTATACCTGCGTAATAATTATTATGCATTGGATAACCATTTCTATCGTATGAAAGACCAGCC
>NZ_JAVJUY010000181.1:0-4673 GCF_040220315.1 Fulvivirga sp. | reverse complement strand
AGCCTTCTGAAGTCTTGGGGCATGAAGTTGGAGAATGGCATGTTAGCCATGACAAGTTAGTGGAATACATGCGGGCGCTTGACAGAGCTTCTGACAGAATAACCTTTGAAGTGATTGGCGAAACATATGAAGGAAGGCCATTGATCAATCTGATTATCACTTCACCAGCCAACCACGATAATATCGATAATTTACAAAAGGAGCATGTTGCACTTACAGACCCTAATCAATCTTCTCAACTTCCCATTCAAGATATGCCTGCGGTATTTTACATGGGCTACAGCATACATGGAAATGAACCAAGCGGAAGCAATGCTTCTTTGTTAGTGGCCTATTATCTGGCAGCTGCTCAAGGAAATAATATTGATGAAATTCTAAATGAAACTATTATTTTACTTGACCCAAGTTTTAATCCTGATGGACTTAACCGATTCGCCAGTTATGTAAATGCGAATAAAAGCACAAACTTGTTTGACGACCCTAATAACAGGGAACTGAATGAACCCTGGCCAAGTGGAAGAACCAATCATTATTGGTTTGATTTAAACAGGGATTGGCTTGTTACTCAATTACCAGAATCACAGGCTCGTATTGCACAATTTCATAAGTGGAAGCCTAATCTTCTAACCGATCATCATGAAATGGGAAGCAATAGTACCTTCTTTTTTCAGCCGGGTATTCCTTCAAGAAATAACCCAAAAACACCGCAAAAAGTATATGAACTCACAGCAGAATTAGGAAGGTTTCATGCCCGGGCTTTAGATAGTATTGGCTCTCTCTATTACACTCAAGAAAGTTATGATGACTTTTATTACGGTAAAGGCTCTACTTACCCTGACATTAATGGAGGAATTGGAATTTTATTCGAACAGGCTAGCTCTCGCGGGCATGCCAGGGAAACTGAGAATGGTGTATTAACCTTTCCTTTTACAATAAAAAATCAGTTTAATACAGCTCTTTCATCACTTAAAGGATTAAATAAAAACAGAGAAGCTTTCCTCAATTATCAGAGAAGCTTTTTTAAAGACTCTTACAATGAAGCATCAAAATCTGGACAAGCCGCTATTGTATTTGGCTCTGACGACAAATGGAGAAATTACCACTTGGCAGAGTTGATGGACAGACATGGTATTTCTGTTTATCAAAGCAAATCTGGAGCAACCATCTCGGGTCGTTCTTATAATAATGACGAGTCTTTTGTTGTTCCCTTAAACAATCCCAACTATCGGCTTATTAAAGCTATGTTTGATGTCACTACAACGTTTCAGGATAGTTTGTTTTATGATGTTTCGGCCTGGACCCTACCGATGGCCTTCAATGTGGATTATCAAACACTTGGCACAAAAAATTTCAATACCAATATGTTAGGCAACCCATTCAGTTCTTCATTAAAACCAAAAGGCAAAATTATTGGAGGCAATTCTGATTACGCCTATGCTTTTGAATGGAATGACTACTACGCACCAAAAGTTTTGAATTACCTTCTTAAAAATGGCTATAAGCTAAAAGTAGCCACTAATAAGTTCAATTCAGGAAACAAGTCTTTTAACCTTGGCACTATTTTGATTCCAGTGGGAATTCAATCCAAATCAAAAGAAGAGATTAATGCCACACTGAAATTTTTGAGTAATGATATAGGTACAACTTTCTATGCCCTTCAATCAGGGTTAAATTATGAAACTGTTAGCTTAGGTAGCCCGTCTTTTGAGGCACTAACGCTACCATCTATTGCTGTTTTAGTAGGTGAAACTGTTCGTTCGTATGACGCTGGGGAAGTTTGGCATTTGTTCGACCAAAGAATGGATATGGAAGCCACACTCTTACCAGTAGATAGATTAGGAAGAGTTTCATTGGATCGATACAATGTTATTGTAATGGTGGACGGCTATTACTCCGCACTATCCATTAACGATGCGGAAAAACTAAAAGAATGGGTGAAAAATGGTGGATTGATTGTAGGTTCACAGGGTGCATTGAAATACCTTCATAAAATTGGTTTAGGCAAGTTTGAAATGAAAAAATCTCCTAAATCCGATTCTTCTCAATACAGAAAATACTCAGACATAGATGCCTTTGAGGGTGCTCAAGAAATAGGTGGGGCTATTTTTAATACCAAAATAGATTTAACCCATCCTTTATTTTATGGTTATTACAATGAGTATTTACCTGTTTTTCGAAATTCTGAAGATTTTCTAACTGTTTCCAAAGGCGCCTATGCCAACCCAATGATGTATACCGAAAATCCTTTATTAAGTGGCTACATCTCCAAGGAGAACCTTGAATTACTAAAGAATAGCTCTGGTGTTGGCATTTCATCATTTGGATCAGGGAAAATCATTGGTTTTACTGACGATCTCAATTTCAGAGCATTTTGGTATGGAACCAACAAAGCTTTTTTAAACGCCATTTTCTTTGGTAAGTTGGTTGACAGATCAGCCAATAGGTGATAATCGATTGGAACTGACTATTTATAATTGTAATTTCAATTATTAAAGATATTTTGGCACAGTTTTGGACTATCTTTGATTGAATTAAATGATCATGAAAGCGCTTAAATACATATTCTTTTTTTGTCTGTCAATGGTTCTTTTAGGCGAAACCTACGCCCAAAAAGAAACGATTGATGATGTGAAAAATGCGATTAAGTCGGGTAGTTCAAAAGAGGTTTCCAAACATTTTGATGCCAATGTGGATGTGACCATCGATTCCGATATTCAAACCTACAGCAAAATTCAGGCAGAATATGTCTTTAAAGACTTCTTTAAAAATAATCCACCTACAAGCTTTACCATTGTGCATCAGGGGTCATCTAAGGGTGGCTTGCCCTATGCCATTGGCCAATACATTAGTAACGGACAAACTTTTAGAGTTTGGATGCGAATAAAAGGCTCTGGAGAGCGCTATCTAATCAATGAAATTTCCTTTATCAAGGAATAAAACCGTTTCAAACATGTCGTTGGCCTATTTATCTGATAAATCAATTAAACAGTTTATTAAATCTGCCTTGGCAGAAGATATTGGCGATGGAGACCACTCCTCGCTATCATCCATTCCTCAGAACCATACCAGCAAAGCGCGACTCTTAGTAAAAGATGAAGGCATTTTGGCTGGGGTTGATTTGGCACAGAAGATATTTAAAGAAGTAGACCCTGAGCTTGAATTAAAATTATTGATGAAAGATGGTGATACCATGCAATCCGGAGATGTGGCTTTTGAAGTTTCAGGCAGTGCCAGATCTATTCTTACGGCAGAAAGATTAGTGCTAAACTGTATGCAGCGTATGAGTGGTATAGCTTCTTACACGCATCATATGTGTTCATTAATAAAAAATACTAAGGCCAAAATACTAGATACCAGAAAAACTACGCCAAATTTTAGAATTGCAGAAAAGTGGGCCGTGGCAATTGGTGGCGGGAAAAACCACCGATTTGGGCTTTACGATATGATTATGTTAAAAGACAACCATATCGATTATGCAGGAAGTATTACCAAAGCTGTTCAATCAACCCAGAAATACCTTAAAGAAAAAGGAAAGCAACTTGCCATTGAAGTTGAAACAAGAAATTTGGATGAGGTGAAAGAAGCCCTCTCCGTAGGTGATGTAGATGTTATTATGCTTGATAACATGATGCCTTCAACTATGAGAGAGGCTGTGAAACTTATCAATGGCACGTGCAAGATAGAAGCGAGTGGCGGTATCACTGAAATGAATATTGCTGAAGTGGCCGAGTGCGGAGTGGATTTTATTTCGGTAGGTGCACTCACTCATTCTGTTAAAAGCAAAGACCTGAGTTTAAAGGCATTCTAATACTCCAAAAAAGAACGCACCTATAAAACAATTATTAATCGTATGAATTAAGTTTGCACCTCATTTGAAGATGTGGAGTAAATAATAGAAGAGATGATTGTTAAAACTAAGAAATACAAACTCGAGAGTGGAACCTACATTAAACTAGCACTATTAAGTGTTTTGAAACAACAATGGTGGGTGTCGCTCATTGTTTTGGCCATCTGCGCAGGATATTTCTGGATTCCAAATATTTGGTGGTTCATTGGAGCAGGAATTGGGCTGGTGCTCTACATTTTATTTTGGTTAATACAGTTTGCTGGAGTTACACAACTCGATCAGACTAAAATGCTATTTGAAAAACTAGCCTATGAAATAACCAGTCAGCAAGTGCTTATTAAGTTGAACAATAAGCAAGGTATGCCTTTGAAATGGGAACAAATTAAAAGAGGTAAAGTAGGGAAAAACTACTTGCTATTGGTTGTAAATAAAGCACAGCTGATTCATTTGCCATTTAAAATTTTCAACTCTGATAATGAACGTAAATTTGTAGAGAGCATAATGAAGCGTAAAGGCTTAATTAAATAATGTTCTCTAACGATTACGAGAAACCTAAAAAGAAATTATCCCCGAAAGAGGCCAAATTAAAAGCAGCAGATTACTGTGCCTATCAGGAAAGATCTCAGCAACAAGTAAGAGACAAGCTTTACACCTATGGTTTATACAGCGAGGATGTAGAGCGCATTTTAAGTGAATTAATCACAGAAAATTTTATTAATGAAGAGCGTTTTGCGATCGCTTATGCAGGAGGCAAGTTTCGAGTAAAAAAGTGGGGCAGAAACAAGATTCTCCAGGGCTTAAACCAGCATCGTGTAAGCAATTATTG
>NZ_JAVJUY010000180.1:0-1500 GCF_040220315.1 Fulvivirga sp. | reverse complement strand
GATGACCCCACGGAAAAGTGGATATTTCTGAAGATTTTTATTATTTATAATATTTACAGCACTTAATTGTAAATATTATAGCTATATGCATTTCTTATTTACATATGATCAATAGGCGATAAGCAAAAGAATGAGATAGGTACAACTAAATGGTGGTGAATTGATAAAGTATTGTGGTGAATTGATAAAGTCTGAATCAGACTGTTTTTGCATTTAAGCAATTTAGTTTTAGCTCTTTCAGTGACCGATAGATAAGTTTTCGAGCATACTTGGCATCACTCAGGTGCATGATTAGCGCAATTTCGTTATAAGATAGGCTTTCATAGAATTTCAAAAAAACAGCTTCTCTCTGCCGGGAGGTTAACCGGTCCAATGAACACTGTATCCTTTTAGCATTATCCTGAACAATTTCTTCATTAATTATCGCTGTTTCTGTTGATATATCGCTTTGTAAATGAAATTCAACTGAAGAAGATGCGTCCCCTAAGAAATTCTTTTTTGTGATTGTTTTGATCACCTTTCGTCTGATACATTGGAACAGGTAATACTTTACAGCATGTACTTCTGGGAGGGAGCCTTTTTTGGTCCAGAGTTCTATAAATAAATCCTGTATGCAGTCCTTAATTAATGCTTTATTCTGGCAGAACTGCATCCCATATCCATAAAGCACCGAAAAATATTTATCATATATTAAGTCAAATGCTTTTTCGTTACCATACCTGCATTCATTCCATATGATAGCATCAGATTCATGTTCTGTATGGTTTTGGTTGGGTTGCATAAATACACGATGCAGAAGATGGTTTGTGTCACCTTTCTACATCACGTATTATAGGCAAATTTTATTGCTTTGTCAAAAAAGTTGCCGATAACCTTTTGAATAGTAACGAGTTCCTCCTTTCTCAACTTGTTAATCGTCAATTGCTATTGATACTGACTTACAGATGGTGGTTAAACTGATTTTAAAAGCCCTGTTACCATCCAAGACCCAGCATACAACTAAAATAATTGAATACTGGGTCTATTGAATTTAGTTAAAAATTATGGCCGAACCGGGGTACCGTCTTGCTGTCTCAATTGAGTCCAGGTGTTTAGCTGCACTTTTTGTAATGGAAACTTAGCTGCTTCCTTTTCGTCCACGTCCACACCAAGGCCCGGAGCTTCATTCACATACATATATCCATTTTCTACTCTGGGCATTCCAGGAAAAATAGCAAGTAATCTATCTGATGGAGAACGTATGGTGCTTGCGGCTTCCTGGATACCAAAGTTCCAAACGGCAAGATCAATATGTGCGTTGGCGGCATGCCCCACTGGAGAAGTGTCGCCGGGACCATGCCATGCTGTCCTTACATTGAACCACTCGCCCAGACGGGCTACCTTCATTGCAGGTGTGATACCTCCAATTTGTGAAATATGAATACGTATGAAATCATACCATCGGTTCACGATAGGTTGTACCCATTCATGTGGATTATTGAACAATTCTCCCATGGCAAT
>NZ_JAVJUY010000179.1:0-2319 GCF_040220315.1 Fulvivirga sp. | reverse complement strand
TGATCGAAGAGCCATTCCAGTTTTTCTCGGTTGATTACACTATTTTTGATCATGGGGACTATAGATTTTTGTTTTAATGTTTCCACTTTTAAATCTATAGCATCCCCCTTTTAATTTTCAACTAGGTTTGATACGATATCCTCTGATGCTCTACAACAATGAAAATACCAGTATTACTGTTATTTCCTTATATCTATTAATAGTTAACTGGTCTAAACATACACTTTACCCACTTTTAACCGACAATAAACGCTTATAAGCGATCCAACACTGGATACGTTGTGCGTATTGATCACCAAATTAAACATTTTCGTGGATATTGTATCGGGTCGATAAGTCTTGTTTAATTGTATGGGATTGGAAATCGTTTTTTAGCTGGAGGCCGAGGTGCTCTGCGGAGCATGGTGAACGGATAGAGATTGAATGCGGATCGCTATGAAATAAGTAGGCCATTCTTCACTGTCTTATGTTGTGGGCTTTTAGTTCTTGAATGACTCGCTTTCATCCTGGTTCAATATTTTTCTTCAGTTTGTTAAAGTTAAAGTCACCGGGTAATAACCAATACTCCTCAACAATTCCCTTATTTAATCTAAACAGGATGTATTCTGATACTTCAAAAGTTTTATAGTTCGAATATTTCTCCTTGGCAACTCTTTCTCCATATTCAATTGAATAGACACCAGATACCCAGTCGCCGAAAATATACTCTTTGTTTTCACCGAGAGGAAAGATTTCATTTAATGCTATTGGAACACTTTTTATTGAGTTGTAACTGAGTCCGGATTTAAGAGTCACCGAATCCAAAAACAGAGAGTCGTTACTAATGTGCCAATTGCAATTGGGTGCCCCGCTCTTGCTTTCATTCTCCCAATTATAGGGCCATTTCAAGTGATCATTGTAATAAAGTATTAAAATGGGACTTAACCCATAATTCCCTTTTAAGTAGCCCTTTTTATTCTGAAAAGTAATCTGATCACTTACTCCAAGTCTCAGATAGTAAGAAATATAGTTTTCATTGAGATTAAGCAGGTTGTATTCAGATGTCAGCCCATGATCTTCACTGCCTTCTTCATTTATAATTTGTTTATCTATCAATTTTCCATTCCTTAAATGGAAGTAGTATGTTTTTAACAATGTGGTCGTACTATCAATCAAGTACCTATCACCAAGATTTACAATTGTATCGTGTCTGTATTCAGAACTTGAAATTATACCACTAAACCAATCAGCAAATACACCATTTTTTGAGTTTCTCGAATCCTTGGAAGCTACATTATAATCACCAGGCTGAAACCGTTTACTTTGTATAGCAATTTCGGTAAGAAAAAGACTGTCATTTACTATAATCCAAGATGCAATATGTCCTCGGTAGTTTGCTGTAGAAAGCGCATCAAATGGATATTTGATTTTATTTTGATAAAAATAGGTTTCTAGTGGTGAGGGGAAATAGTACCCAGTAAATAGAGATAAACAATTCCCTTCGTAATATATAAGGTCAGGCTCTTGCTCGGTACCGTTGCAAACTGTGGTTATTATAATGAATAGAAGAGTTAATAATTTATTCATGATATGACCCAATAATTGCACTCAACAATTAAAACAACAGTATTACTAAGCGATCCAAAACTGGATACGTTGTGCGTATTCATCACCAAATTAAACATTTCTGTGATATTATCTTCGGTCGATCATGCTTGTTGAATTGGACGGGATTTAGGATCGCTAGCTGAAGGCCGAGGTGCCCTATTATCGCACAAGTGGAAAACACTTGCGCGATAAGTTAGTTTGCCTATATCATGGCAGCTTCCCATGCATCAGTGGCACTGCACTGCTCACCATACGCATTCTTCTGCCGGGTATACCTGGCTTCCGCATCTGCTCACAGCCTTCCCTCCTCTTTAAACCTCCTGGTAGGATAACCATAGGCAGGTAAAGCGTATAAAGTGATCCTGTCGCCTAAAGGAATCTCAATGGCGATGCATGCATTGAGTAGTCTAGCATCATTTGTGTTGGTTTTCACGGTTTGAATGATTGAGGAAGCATCATTATTTATCATTCAAGTGTATTTATTGTCAGGTTAAGTATGTTATGATGCAGATCAATGGTGCTCTGCCTCTAAAAGTTGGGCTCTATGATCCATTGGTCTTGATTTGTGACTCTTTCACCCTGATCTGTGATTAACTTTTGGGGTTGCGTCATTTTTTAATGGGCTCTGTGATTCATTCGGCATGAATTGTGATTTTTCAAAGGTGATCTACCGTTCATTTGTAGTGAACTGAGATTTCTGAGCGGGATCTATGAGCTATCGGGCTTGATTTG
>NZ_JAVJUY010000178.1:0-2364 GCF_040220315.1 Fulvivirga sp. | reverse complement strand
ATACTGGTAATATCAATTCTGATTGGATCTTGTAGCACCGAGACCAACAATCAGAATTCTTTAGTTAGTGATGAATCTTCCGGTTCACTACTTAGTGAAGCAAATATCTCATTTCGGATAAGTCCTGCTCAGTGGATGAATGAGCAAAGGTTTAGTGAATTATTAGTCTTGTTTAAAGAAAATAATAAAGTCACAGATGAGATAACGCTTTTTAGTAGTGCAACACATGCGCCAATTCCATTAGAAGAGTTTGAAAGACGCGCTAAAATATTTAAAGATAGACTAGCTTTTGCTAAGGAGCAGGGGTATCGAACAGGGGTAAACATTCTAACATCCATTGGGCACCATAATGAAGACCTTGAACATTCCTTAAAGGGTAATTTCACATTTATGACAGGAATAGATGGGAATGTAAGTCACGGTTCATTTTGTCCAAAGGATGAGAATTTACTTGATTATGTAAGAAAAATTTATACACTGACAACAAATTCAAACCCGGATTATATTTGGATTGATGATGACGTAAGATTGGGACATAAACCAATTGGATATGGATGTTTTTGTGATAACTGCCTGAATATATTTGAAGAGGAGTTTGGGAAATTGTATTCGAGAAAAAGTTTAAATAAAGCTTTTAATGAGGGTTCCATGGAAGAAAAGATTAAAGTCAGGGAACAGTGGTTACAGCATAATCGCAATTCCATATCAAATCTTTTCGAAATCATAGAAGAGACAGTTCATGAGATAGACCCTAAGATGCCCCTCGGATTTATGACTGGTGACCGGTTTTTTGAAGGGTATGCATTTGCCGAGTGGGCAAACATTCTGGCAGGACCAAATAATAGTACAGTAATGTGGCGTCCTGGAGGGGGAAATTATGTGGACACAAATACAAATGGATTTATTGATAAAGCTCATGCCATGGGAAGACAGGTTTCAGCTTTGCCTTCAAGTGTGCTTTCAATTCAATCTGAGATAGAAAATTTCCCATACCAGAGACTCAAAAAGGCAGCAAATATTGTAGCTCTTGAAGCGGGAACTTATATAGCTGCAGGTTGTACAGGGGCTGCCTTTAATGTACTCTCATTTTATAATGAGCCACTTGATGAATATGAGCCACTTATCCAAAAATTAGCAGACTCAAGACGCTTCTTTGACCTTATGGTACAGAAACTTGGGAGGATTGAGCCAACAGGAATTAATGTGTATTGGAATAAAAATAGTTACTTGACAGCTAGTCTTGAAAATGGTGAGTGGTTAAACGGTGGATCATTCATGGCAGGAAGTGAGTTGTTCAATATTGGGTTACCCCCGACATACTCACAGAGGAATGCTAATGTTACATTACTTTCAGGTAATGGTATATATGCGATTCCTGATGAGGAGTTAATTAATATCCTTTCTGAGGGAGTTTATATTGATGCTGAAGCATTAAGAGTTATAAATGACAGAGGGTTAGGTCATTTAACAGGGTTTACCACTGCAGTAGACTCTAAAGTTGATAGAATAGAATTATTTTCAGATCACTTTCTAAATGGGGAATATGCTGGGAGAGAACGGAATAATAGACAATCATTTTGGAAGTCAACAGCATACTCATTAAAAAAGAGCAATGAAAAGGCGCAAATACTTTCATCTTTAATTGATTACTCAAGAACCGAGATGGCTGGTGCAACTATGGGAATATTTGAAAATGAGCTAGGTGGTCGTGTTTGTATTTCAGGATATTATCCATGGACTTTTATGGAAAACCTTTCAAAGAGTTCTCAAATGAAATCGGTTTTAAGGTGGCTTTCAAATGATGAGCTACCCGGTTATGTCAATTCTTTTCATCGAATTAACCTATGGATAAGAGAGCCTCAAGATGACCATATGGTTCTTGCATTTACAAACTCATCTTTT
The DNA here is from genome assembly GCF_040220315.1 of Fulvivirga sp. Classification (GTDB taxonomy): domain Bacteria; phylum Bacteroidota; class Bacteroidia; order Cytophagales; family Cyclobacteriaceae; genus Fulvivirga. Next base: position 462 of record NZ_JAVJUY010000178.1, on the reverse strand, counting down.
GACGAAGCAAAGAATGTTGAACTTAAACTTAGGACTACTCTAAAATCAATATTGGTGTATGATATGAATGGTAATTCACAAAAAATAAATTCCTCAGGACAGGATGGGCCATATCGAAAATTTATTATCCCTGAAGTAGATCCGTGGCAGGTTCGTCTTGTTGAAGTCAAAGAATAAATTATTTGGATTAAGGAAAAGAAGACAAGTTAATAGCTCCAAAAATGATCACCCCATCAAAATATAAAGATAAGGATAGCCTGGTATTGGAGAACAAAATGATACGTGCGGAAGTCCTACCTAATCCTGGAGGAAAAGTGGCTTCCTTCATCAACAAGGAGACCGGATATGAATACATGCTACAGCGTCCCAATAAAAACTATAAGGACCAATCATTTGGTGGCAGTTATATCGATGGAGAGTGCAGTGGTTTTGATGACATGTTTCCAACTATAGACGAATGCT
>NZ_JAVJUY010000177.1:0-15583 GCF_040220315.1 Fulvivirga sp. | reverse complement strand
ATTATCGTGATGCTTCGGTTAGTTATGATGCATCTAAAGCACAGTTAGAAGCAGCTGAACTTTCCTTTAGATTGGAAAGTGAGAGATATCAGCTTGGAGTATCTGATTTAGTGGCGTTTACACAGGCTAACCAAAGGTACGTACAGGCAAAAGGGGATATGGCACAAGCTAGCTATACATTGCTATTTCAGGACATACTTCTTCAATATGCAACAGGTACTCTGAGTGTAGACGATATTCCATAATTTTAACAAGTAATTAATCTGATATAACAAAATCTACTCAAATAATATCAATGGCTGCAAGACTTATTGCAGCCATTATTCTTTTACAAACGCTCTTCTTTAAATTTTCGGGCGCTGAGGAGAGTATCTATATTTTCACCAAAGTAGGTATGGAGCCATGGGGCCGCATTGGGTCTGGCATAGGAGAGTTAATCGCTGCAGTATTGTTGTTAATCCCTTCAACCATCTGGCTGGGTGCATTAATGTCCCTAGGTATTATTTCAGGGGCCATCTTATTTCATTTAACAGTGTTGGGCATTGAAGTGCAAGGTGATGGAGGGCAGCTTTTTATTTATGCGCTACTGGTTTTTGTTTGTGCATTCATTGCCTTAGTAATCCATCGAAAGCAAATTCCATATATTGGTTCATAGTTCCATGTTTAAATTTTGTTTTGTCACAACATTAAAACTTCGCACCAGAACAAACCAACAACCAAAAACTAGAATCCAACTTCTAACCCTCAACCCCCAAAAACTAGCTACTGAATACTCACTAATTGAAACTATTTAGCGAAATCCAAAAATAATTTCTAACTTTGCGCTCCCATTCGGGTGAATGGGCTTTGTTTTAATTTAAAGCAAAGGAAATTAAAATAAAATTTGCTATCTCATTGCTCTAGGGTAGCATGTATTTAAAGGGCAACATTTCATATCATGGCAAAAGAAAAAGCTAAGGCAGAAGAAGTAAAAGACGAAACTGCTAAAAAAACCACTGCTAAAAAGACAACAGCTAAGAAAACTACTAAAAAAGCTGAACCAAAAGCAGAAAAAGAAACTAAGAAAACTACTAAGAAAGCAGAGCCAAAAGCTGAAAAGGAAGAAGTAAAAGCTGAAAAAGTAGAAGCAAAGAAAGAGGAAGCTCCAGCAAAAGAAGAAAAGGCTGAAAAGGCAGCTCCTAAAAAAGAAACCAAAAAACCTGCTGAAAAGAAAGAATTCGAAACTCCTGGAGATTTTGACTGGGAAGCTTTTGAAACAAAAGGGTTTGGTGAAGGATATTCTAAATCGAAGCGTGAAGAAATGGCTTCTGTTTATGAAAACACCTTAACCACAATTGACGAAAAGCAGGTAGTTGAAGCTACAGTTGTAGGTATCAACGCAAGAGACGTAATCTTAAACATCGGCTTTAAGTCAGACGGATTAGTATCTGCTACTGAATTCAGAGATACTCCTGACATGAAAGTAGGTGATAAAGTTGAAGTTTTCATCGAAGAGCAAGAAAACGCTAACGGTCAGCTAGTTCTTTCAAGAAGAAAAGCGAAGATCGTTCAGGCTTGGGAAAACATTCAGAAAGCATTAGACGAAGATTCAGTAATTGAAGGATTCGTTAAGAGAAGAACTAAAGGTGGTTTAATCGTAGATATCTACGGTGTAGAAGCCTTCTTACCAGGTTCTCAAATAGATGTGAAGCCTATCAGAGACTTTGATGTATTTGTAGGTAAAGCAATGGAAGTGAAAGTGGTGAAAATCAACTACACTAACGATAACGTTGTTGTTTCTCACAAAGTATTGATCGAGAAAGACATCGAAAAACAAAAAGCAGAAATTCTTGAAAACCTTGAGAAAGGTCAGGTACTTGAAGGTACGATCAAGAACATGACTAACTTCGGTGTATTCATCGATCTTGGTGGTGTGGATGGTCTACTTCACATTACTGATATCTCATGGGGTAGAATCAACCACCCTGAAGAAGTACTTAACCTTGACGAAACTGTTAAGATTGTTGTGCTCGACTTCGATGAGGACAAGAAGAGAATTTCATTGGGTATGAAGCAATTGACTGAGCACCCTTGGGATTCATTAGACAAAGGAATTGATGTTGGATCTAAAGTAAAAGGTAAAATCGTAAACGTTGCAGATTACGGTGCATTCCTTGAACTTCAACCAGGTGTTGAAGGCCTGATTCACGTTTCTGAAATGTCATGGTCACAGCACTTGAGGAACCCTCAAGACTTCATCAACATTGGCGATGAGTTAGAAGCTGTTGTATTGACATTAGATAGAGAAGAAAGAAAAATGTCTCTAGGTATTAAGCAGTTAACTGAAGATCCTTGGACAAAACAGAATGTTCTTACTAAATACGCAGTGGGTACAACTCACAAAGGTGTGGTAAGAAACCTTACTAACTTTGGTTTATTCATCGAGCTTGAAGAAGGTATTGACGGACTCGTTCACGTTTCTGACCTTTCATGGACTAAAAAAATCAAGCATCCATCAGAATTTGTAAAAGTTGGAGATGAGCTTGAAGTAATGGTTCTTGAACTAGATGTTGATAACAGAAGATTGGCATTAAGCCACAAACACTTGGAAGAAAATCCTTGGGATACATTCGAAACAGTATTTACTCCGGGATCAACTCACAAGTGTACGATCATGAACATCAATGATAAAGGTGCAACTCTTGAGTTACCATACGGAATTGAAGGATTCTGCTCAGCTAAAAACTTGGCTAAAGAAGATGGTTCTAAAGGAGAAGCTGGTGAGACACTAGAATTCAAAGTATTAGAATTCTCTAAAGACGATAAGCGAATCGTTCTTTCACACAAAGCAATGTATTCTAAAGAGGAAGAAAAAGTAGAAGCTCCTAAGAAAGCTGCTGCTAAGAAATCTGCTCCGAAAGCGAAGAAAGAAGAGCAAAAATCTACTCTTGGAGATCTTGAAGCACTAAGTGCATTGAAAGATAAAATGGAGGACGCTAAGAAGCCTGCTCCTAAGAAAGCGGCTAAAAAAGCTGAAAAAGAAGAAGAAAAATCAGAAGATTAATCTTTATTGATTTTTAGATATTTCAAAGGCTGCTCTTATAAGGCAGCCTTTGTTTTTGTAAACATTTATTAATCTACCATCTATTATCACAAGAAGTAGCTACTTCTTAACTTTGCAAAAAATATAAATACCATGTATTACAATTCAATCATAGAAGCCATAGGCAACACGCCACTTGTAAAACTTAATAGTGTAAATAAAGGAATTAAAGGCACCATATTGGTAAAAGTAGAATACTTTAACCCCGGCAATTCAATGAAAGACAGAATGGCTCTAAAGATGATTGAAGATGCTGAGAAAGCAGGCTTACTGAAGCCGGGCGGAACAATTATCGAGGGAACATCAGGTAATACGGGAATGGGGTTAGCTTTGGTGGCCATTGCAAAAGGCTACAAATGTATCTTCACCCTATCTGATAAGCAGTCGCAAGAAAAAATGGATATTCTTCGTGCCATGGGTGCTGAGGTGATTGTTTGTCCAACCAACGTTACGCCTGACGATCCGCGTTCTTATTATTCAGTAGCTAAAAAGTTAAACAAAGATATTCCTAATTCTTTTTACCCAAATCAGTATGATAATACTTCAAATGCTGTTGCACACTATGAGACAACCGGCCCTGAAATTTGGGAGCAAACTGAAGGCAAAATAACACACCTTGCTGCTGGTGTAGGTACTGGCGGTTCCATGTGTGGTACAGCTAAATTTCTGAAAGAGCAGAATCCTAAAGTTTTGTCTGTAGGTATTGATAGCTACGGCTCAGTGTTTAAAAAATACAAAGAGACAGGCATTTTTGATGAGAATGAGATTTACCCATACATGACAGAAGGTATCGGTGAAGATATTCTTCCTAAAAACGTGGACTTTGATTTGATTGACACTTTCGTAAAAGTGACAGACAAAGATGCAGCGATCATGACCAGAAGGCTGGCGAGAGAAGAAGGCTTATTTGTAGGTTGGTCGTGTGGTTCTGCCGTTTATGGCGCTTTGGAATATGCCAAAGACAATCTAAAAGAAGACGATACCATGGTAATAATATTACCTGATCACGGTACCAGATATTTGGCAAAACTTTACAATGATAACTGGATGAAAGATCATGGGTTTATCGAGGCCAGGGAATACTCCTCTGCAAAAGATATTATTGAAAGAAGAAACGGTTCTGATGAGTTGTTTGTAGTTCAGCACAATATGTCGGTTGGAGATGCTATTAAAATGTTGACCAAGGAGGGGATTGATCAAATACCTGTGGTGAAAGAAAACAACTTTGTCGGAAGTGTATCCACATCAAGGTTACTAGAGCAGCTTATTGAAAACCCAGAAATAAAAGGTAATAAGGTCGAAGAAATTATGGATGATCCTATGCCGTTTGTAGCAATGGATAATACATTGGACGTACTTTCTTCAATGATAAATAAAACCAATCGTGCACTTTTGGTGAGAGATAATGCACACAAGGTTCATATTATTACACATCATGATATTCTTCAAGCGATGAGTAATTAATAATAAATAGCTTAAAAAATGGTTCTTCGGAACCATTTTTTATTTAGTTAAACACTTCTGTTTCAAAAACTTACATCGTACTACATCCATACGCTTAATTTGTAACTTTGCAGTTATGAAAAAAGTGTTTTTCTATTCCTTATTAGCAGTTGGGCTTCTAACTAAACTTAATGCCCAAACCTATAAGTTAGATAGCCTTAAACAGCAATTATCTATCACAAAAGTTGATAGTGTTAAAGTGCAATTGCTCAATGATATTGCGTTTGGCAATATTAATATCAATCCAATAGTAGCGAAAGATGATGTATTAATTGCTTACGAAAAAGCTAAACGAATAAGTTACAATCATGGGATAGCACGATCACTGGTTGTAATGGGTGGCGTATATTGGGGCTTTGGTAATTATGAGCAGGCACTGGCTCACTATCTTGATGCACTTAAAGAATATCAGAAATTGGATGATATTAAAGGCAGGTCTGACTGTCTGAATAATATTGGTGAGGTTTACAAAAAGCTGGGTGAGTATAATAACTCACTTGATTACCTAAAACATTCCCTTGCTTTAAAAGAAAAAATAACGACCGACAATGTTCCGGCATTGTCTTACAACAATCTTGGCGAGGTTTATACCCTTATGGGCGATTATGAAAAGGCGTTAGAAAACTACGATATCGCCATTGCTGCAGCAAAAAAACAAAACGACAAAAGGGTGTTAGCCTATGCCACTGATGGGTATGGCACTTTGTATCTTGCCAAGAAGGATTATTCAAAAGCGGTACCGTATTTTAATGAGGCTGCTATTTTAAGAAAATCTATGAATGATTTTAGAGGCCTGGCATATACCTATACTAATCTTGGCAGATGCTATTTTAACCAGTCTCAGTTGGATTCAGCCCTGTACTATTATAAGGCTGGAATAAGTGCTTCGAAGAAATCAAGCGCTGCGGATGTACGCGCTAATTTGTATCAGCTGATTTCGAAAGTAGATTCATTGAAAGGTGATTTTAAAGGTGCCTACTATCATTACATGCGACACGATCAGCTAAAAGACAGCATTTTTAATATTGAAAAGTCTACTCAAATTGCCAGAATGCAAGCCGAATATGAGAATGAAATTCTGAGGAAGGAGAACGAAACGAAAGAAGCACAAGTAAGTGAACGAAACACATTGATTATTGCAGTGATTATGTTATTAATATTAACACTTGCGTTAGCTAATGCATTTTATAATCAGCGTACCGTTCAGAAGAAGGCGAACAAATCGCTAAGCCAGAAAAATGAACAAATTGAAAGGCAAAATCTTGAAATTCAGACGCAGGCGATCAAATTAAGAGACTTGAATGATAATCTGGAAAACCTGAATCAAAATCTGGAAGCAAAAATCAGAAGCCGGACAGAAGAGCTTCAAAAAAGTAATAAAGAATTGGCCGATTATGCTTTCATTCATGCCCATGAACTACGGGCACCAGTTGCCAATATTTTAGGCCTTGTACAGTTACTCAGGCATGCACAAATGAACCCGAAAGACCATGACATGGTTGAACATTTATATTCAGCTACCGAACAACTTGATAAAGTAATTCAGGGGATCGTGAATAAAGAACAACAAAAGAATGCTTAAACAATAAGCACCCGCTGATAAGGAAGCTCTTTTTCTAACCCGGGAGGAGGGCCAAAATGTCTTTTAGAAAAATCATCGAGTTCGTCCTTTGTTTCTGTTGAAAGCAATTCTGCTACTTTTCCCAGCGTTTCACCACTTACCATATAAGGCATTTGGCCTAATACCATTTTATCTCCTCTGCATTGGGCAAAAATTTGATACTCATTCAGGGTATTTCGGCTTTTCCCAGTCACCAAACATTCTCCAATCCATTCTTCAGTATCTTTAGATTCTGAATTCATTAACTCCATACGCCTTTGTACATTGGCATTTTCAGCAAAGTAATTTTGAAGGTTTTGCATGGATTCATTTGACATGGCCTGCCGCATGCGCTCCGCACAATCCAGACAAATGGCATATTCGAATATCACGTCATTCGCAGAAAAGCCATCGTATTTTTTAATAGCTTTTTCAATGAAGTAATCAGTGGATTCATCCAAAAGATATTTATCGCACTCTATACAATATTCAAATTTTGTTTTTGAATCAAACGAATAAAATTCTTCCGGGATATCTATTTGGTTACTGCTGTGGAAGTTCATCAGTATTTTTCCATCACTGTTTTTGCCCATTCCATTATAACGGCCTTTTCCATATCCGTTAGCTGAGCTTCACTGTGTGTTATTGTATAACTGGTAAGTGGCATTTCACCTTCTTCCACTTCTTCGATAAACTCATCCATTTTGTGTTCTTTTTTTTCTGCAGTGTACTCGCCCCATTTTGCAAAATTCATATGCTCTCTACCTTCTTCAATATGATGAGCAATCCACCACGAAACTGGAGCAACATTAGTATACCATGGATATTTTGTTTTATACGAGTGGCAGTCATAGCACGCACGTTGCATAATGTCTTTTACTTCTGTAGGTGCATTCTCATAAACGAGTATGTCCATTTGAGGATCACTTGCTTCTGCAGATTTATCAATTCCAAAGAATTGGATTACAATTAATATAATGGCTATGGCCGCAATTATTTTTGTTGATGTTTTCATAGGTAATTAATTACACGGTAAATATATGAGAAAAATTGTTTCTAGTTTTCTTGCTTTTTTTGGTATGCCAAACTTATAACTTAACTTTTAACTTCCTTTTTTATATATAGATACAAATGACTCAAAAATTAAAAGAAATAAAGAAACTTCTCGTAGCCAATCGCAGTGAAATTGCCATCAGAATTTTCAGAGCGGCTTCAGAATTAAAAATCAGAACAGTTGCCATCTACACGTTTGAAGATCGCTATTCCCTGCATCGCTATAAAGCCGATGAAGCTTATCAAATTGGCGAAGATAATGATCCTTTAAAGCCTTATTTAGATATAGAAGAGATTATTGCCGTTGCTAAGCGTAATGACATAGATGCCATACATCCAGGATACGGATTTCTTTCAGAGAACGTAAAGTTTGCGCGCAGGTGTAAGGAGGAAGGAATTATTTTCGTTGGTCCCGAGCCTAAAGTGATGGAGCGATTGGGCGACAAGGTAGCTGCGAAGTTAGTGGCGATAGAAGCCAAAGTTCCTATTATACAAGATAGTCAGGTTGCTTTAGACAATGCTGATATAACTCTAAAAGAAGCAAAAAAAATAGGTTATCCTGTCATGTTAAAGGCAGCTGCCGGAGGCGGTGGTAGAGGTATGCGTGTGTTAAGAAGTGACGAGGAACTAAAGAAGGGCTATGAAGAGGCCAGAAACGAAGCCAAAAATGCCTTTGGTGATGATACTGTTTTCTTAGAGAAATTCATCGATCAGCCAAAGCACATTGAGGTGCAAATTATGGGTGATAACTATGGCAATCTGGTTCATTTATTTGAAAGGGATTGCTCCGTACAGCGTAGGTTTCAAAAAGTTGTGGAGGTTGCTCCTTGTATTTCTATAAAAAAGGAAACTAAAGAAAAACTCTACGAATATGCACTGGCTATTACAAAGGCAGTGAATTATAATAATGTAGGCACAGTAGAATTTCTGGTAGACCGTGATGAAAATATCTATTTCATAGAAGTTAACCCCAGAATACAGGTAGAGCATACCATTACGGAGGAAGTGACTGGTATTGATATCGTACGATCACAAATTCTTATAGCCAAAGGGTATGAGTTGGCTGACCCACGCATATTTATTAAAGGTCAGGAAGATGTGGTTTGTAATGGATATGCCATTCAGTGTAGAGTAACTACAGAAAATCCTTCAGACAACTTTAAACCCGATTACGGCACCATCATCGCCTATAGAAGCGCCAGCGGTTTTGGAATTCGTTTGGATGCAGGCAACTGTTATTCAGGGGTTACTATATCTCCGTTTTTCGACTCCTTACTGGTTAAAGTATCATCCTGGGGCAGAACATTAAAAGGTGCTTCTGAAAGACTATCAAGAGCGTTGAGTGAGTTTAGAATACGAGGTGTAGAAACCAATATCGCTTTTCTTGAAAACGTAATTACAAACCCTACTTTTTACAAGGGGGAAGCAACGGTTAATTTTATAGCAGATCATCCCGAATTGTTCAAAATGCCGCGCAGGCACAATCGTGGAACAAAGCTTTTAAACTATTTAGCGCATGTTGCTGTGAATGGCAATCCTGACGTAAAGCGTATCGATAAAAGTAAAGTACTTACAAATGCCAAAGTGCCCGAGTTTAACAGGTTATCTCATCATCCGAAAGGCTCAAAGGACAAACTGAATGAGCTGGGAAGAGATGGTTTTGTGAAATGGTTAAAAGAAGAAAAGGCCGTTCAGTTTACCGATACCACTTTTCGAGATGCGCACCAATCTTTGCTGGCAACACGAGTTAGAACATTAGATATGCTAAAAGTAGCAGAGGGCTTTTCAAAATCGCACCCTAATATCTTTAGCATGGAAGTATGGGGCGGAGCTACTTTTGACGTGTGCATGCGCTTTTTAAATGAAAGTCCGTGGGAACGTCTTGAACTACTAAGAAAAGCAATGCCCAATGTGCTTCTGCAAATGCTGTTAAGAGGCTCCAACGGTGTAGGCTACAAAGCGTATCCTGATAACCTGATTGAGCAATTTATAGAAAAGTCTTGGGAGACAGGCATTGATGTTTTCAGGATTTTCGATTCATTGAATTGGGTGGAAGCGATGAAAGTGAGCATCCGAACGGTTCGTGAGCGCACCGAAGCTTTAGCGGAGGCCTGCATCTGTTACACGGGTGATCTCTATAAACCAGATGCCAAGTATGACCTTCAGTACTATCTTGATTTAGCGCGCCAGTTAGAGGATGAGGGCGCACACATTATTGCCATTAAAGATATGGCCGGTTTACTGAAACCTGCAAGTGCTACGTTGTTAATTACAGAATTGAAAAAGGCCATTGATTTGCCTATTCATTTACATACACATGATACGGCTGGTATTCAGTGTTTAACGTATCAAAAAGCCATTGAAGCGGGTGTAGATGTTTTGGATGTTTCGCTCAGTTCAATGTCGGGCTTAACATCGCAGCCTAACTTTAATTCCCTGTTAGCTGCCCTACAGGGCCACGAACGTGAAAATATTTTTGATATAAAATCACTTAATAAATATTCCAATTATTGGGAAACTGTTAGGGAATGGTATTACCCTTTTGAATCTGGATTAAAAGCCAGCACGGCAGAAGTGTATGATCACGAAATTCCTGGAGGGCAGTATTCTAACTTACGCCCACAAGCCCGGGCACTGGGGTTGGAAGATAAATTTGATAAGATCAAAGAAAATTATGCAGATGTAAATAAGCTTTTTGGTGACCTCATCAAAGTAACACCCTCTTCAAAAGTAGTAGGTGATATGGCGCTATACCTTACTTCTAATGATTTAACAACTCAGGATGTACTAGAAAGAGGAAACACCTTGTCTTTTCCAGAATCAGTGGTGAGTTTGTTTAAAGGTGAGTTAGGACAACCGTATAAAGGGTTTCCGAAGGAGCTTCAGAAAATAATTCTTAAAGGTGAAAAACCCTTTACGGATAGACCCAATGCGCATTTAAAACCTGTAGATTTCAAGAAGGAATTTACTGAATTCCAAAAGAAGTTTGATGAATACTGTGATGAGTTGGACTTCTTATCCTATAAATTGTACCCCAAGGTTTTTGAGGAATTTTATGCCAGATGGCAGGAGTATGGCGAGTTATGGCGTTTACCTACCAGGGCGTTTTTCTATGGCTTAAAAAACAACGAAGAAATATTTGTGGAGATAGGAAAGGGTAAAGCTATCATTATTAAAAAGCTGTATGCTTCAAAGCCTGATGAAGATGGCTTGTGCAATGTTTATTTTGAGATGAATGGGCAGGCACGGGTAATACAGGTAAAAGACTTAAGTTATAAATCCACCAAAGTCACCAATGTTAAAGTTTCAACAGACAAGCATGTGGGAGCACCTTTGCAAGGCAGGTTAGCCGAAGTAAAAGTGAAGGCCGGGGATAAGGTAAAAGAAAACCAGCCATTGTTTGTGATAGAGGCTATGAAGATGGAGACGAGTATTAGTGCGCCTACTTCTGGTAAAGTGGCAAAAGTGTATTTGAATGCTGGGGATATGGTGGAGCAAGATGACTTGGTGATAGAGATAGAGTAAATCGTTAAAATTAATTTCATCCTCTTTTTTGTGTTTAAAAGGCCAACTGATATTTGTGTATGAATAAGTCTATAACACATGGTTATTGCCATTTTACATTATTACTCTCACTAAGAAGATTTTAATGCGCTGTAGTTTCATATTTTCGGTCGTGCTTATATTAGGTGTTTTGCAATTGAAGGCACTTCCTAAAGTGTTAAATCCTAATGATGAGCGTATTAACCTAAATTCATCGTTACAATATTTTCGATCGGCAGATAAAAACTTGACTTTTGAGCAGGCATTACGCAGGGCAGATGCCGGTTTGTTTACCTCCAACGATAGTAATAACCCTATTAATTTTGGGTATGATTCCAGTGACTTTTGGTTCTATACAGAATTTCAGGTTAAAGAGAGTGGGCAGTACGCTTTGAATTTGCCTTATCCTTATCATCAATATCTTGACCTATATATTGATTCTGGAGAAGGTTGGAATTCTTATAAAACAGGAAATCTACGACCCTTTCATACAAGAGGAGAGTTAGAACCAGAAAATTTTGCATGGACTTTTTATTTTAATGATTCCACTAATAACAGATTGTTGATTCATGTGAAATCCCGGTCACCAATTATTTTATCTGCTGAGTTATCAACACCTGAAGAATATGTAACGAATACCAACAAAACCAACGTGATGTACGGTATATTTTTCGGCATTCTGATGGTGATGGTAATCTATAATTTTTTCTTGTACTTAATAATTAGGGATAAGACCTATATCTACTACATTATTCTCGTTTTGGCAAATATTGCCGTTTTTGCTTCCGTTTCTGGTTATGCTTTTCACTATATATATCCAGATTCCCCAGAGGTTAATTACTATATCCGTGAGCTATTTATTACGATATTAATTATACCTACATCGTTATTCGCCATATCGTTTCTTGACCTTAAGAAATATAGTATGGTTATGTATTATGTGCTCACTTTCATGATAGTCTTTGCCATCATTATATCTGTATTAATTTGCTTTGGGGTAGTTTTTGGCTTTTCATCTTTCATAATCTCTATTCATGCACCATTATTATTAGCGATCGGAATTTTGGTAAGGATTAGAGGGAACATCAATGCCAACTTTTATATCATCGCCTGGAGCGGCTATTTGATTGGTGGCACGGCAATGACATTGCGCAATAGTGGAGTGCTTCCAGCGATTTTTTTTACTGATCATGGAGCTGAGATAGGTGCCATATTAGATGTCTTTTTGTTGGCTCTGGCACTGGCTTATAAATACAAACAAATAAGAAATGAGCGTTCTCAATTGCAAAAAGAAAACATTCAATTGATTGAAAAACAGAATGTGCTCTTAGAACAGAAAGTGAAGGAACGAACGCAATTGTTGGATTCAACACTACAGGTTTTAAAAAAGCAGCATGATGATCTAAGCAATGAATCAACAGAAATTAACTCTAGCATTAATTATGCTTTAACAATACAGGAAAAAATGTTCCCAAAAAAAGCCGATATGACCCAAGAGTTTAGAGATGTAGTTCTTTTTAAAAGAGCTAAGCAGACAGTTTCCGGGGATTTCGTGTTTTTTGAAAATCTTGATGATTATATCATTATTGCATTGGCCGATTGTACCGGACATGGTGTTCCGGGCGCACTGCTTAGTATGGCAGCTTATAATTTGTTTTACGATGCTGTACATATTGAAAAACTTACAAAGCCGGCATCGATTTTAGCTTTTCTAGAAATGCAAATTAATGTAAGGTTGAATCAATCAGATAACGCATTAAAAGAGGGGATGGAAACAGCTGTTTGCGTGCTGGATAAAAGAAGGCGCATATTGAAGTTTGCTGGTGCTCAAAGGCCTATACTAATTGTAAACAACGGTACTTCAAAGTTGATAAAAGGCTCAAAAAAGGCAATTGGAGGCCATTTTCAGCGTAGTGGTGAAGAGTTTAAAGATCATTACATTGATGTAACCAGAGACTTAGTATTTTATTTGTATTCGGATGGTTTTCAAGATCAGTTTGGGGGAATAGAAGATAAAAAGTATATGTCTAAACGGCTAGTAAACCTGTTAACAGAAAATGCCGCACGTACTAGTGACGATCAGGAGAAAATTATTGGTTCTGAATTAGATGATTGGAAAGGAGATAGGGAACAAATAGATGACATATTAATTCTGGGAGTTAAGGTGTAAGTCTCTCAAGTTCATAAAACAGCATAAAAAAGGGGCTGTCTCAAAAGGGTCAGCCTCTTTTTTGTCCAAAATTCTTTTGTTTCGATTATTCAACTCTGTGAGTATCTTGAACATTGTAGTGATTTTGACTATTTTAGTTCATTCTAAGTCTCTTGAAAGGACTTACTCACCTAATCTTTTTTTTAACCAACTTATATTTTGCTTTCTTGTTTAGTCAAGGACTTATGAGACACCTTCTTCCTTTTTAAATCCTCACTGGTTTATAAGCCTAGAGATTTTACAAATGCCTCATCATTCGGTTCTCTTCCTAAAAAGTTCTTGAGCATCTGCATTTCATCAACAGTAGAGCCTTTAGATAAAATATGCTCACGATATGCTTGGCCCACTTTCGGGTTTAAAATGCCTTCTTCTTCAAATTTAGAGAACATATCCTGCGCATAAACCAACGACCACATATAGCCATAATAACTTGAGCCATAGCCATTCAAATGGCCAAATGAAGCTTCAGGGTGTGTGCCTGGAATAGAGTTTAAAACGGTATTTTCCTTGTACAGTCTATGCCATAAGTCACCTGTATCTTCTTCTTCAGTAAATTTATAACCATCATATAAGGTCATGTCGTAAATTCCGTAATGAACCTGTCCAAGGGCAGAAATGCCACTATTAACATTTTTGGCGGCCAGCATCTTGTTAAAAAGCGCTTCCGGTAGCAATTCTCCCGTCTCATAATGCTTGGCAAATAGACTTAGGGATTCATAGTCCCACACCCAGTTTTCAAATATTTGTGAAGGAGCCTCCACGAAATCTCTTGCCACTTGTGTACCTGCCTGAGAGCTTAATTCTGTCTTTGAGAACATATTGTGTAGCACATGACCAAATTCATGGAAAAACGTCTCAGCAGTTCCATGAGGTAGTAAGGCAGGTTTATCTTCGGTTGGTTCAGGGAAGTTACATACTAAAGTTGCCACTGGATATTGATAAGTGTCGCCCATATTTTTCGACCTCACCATCGGGAAACAAGCAGCATGACCGTATTTGTTAGGTCTTGGATGTAAATCCAGATAAAACCGACCGATTACTTTTCCATTGTCTAGCACTTCATAGGCTGTTACATCTTCATGCCAGACAGGAACATCAACCTTTTTGTATGTTACATTAAACAGTTTCTGAGTGATGGCAAACAAACCTTCTTTTACATTTTCGAGCTCAAAATACTCCTTCACTTTTTCTGAGTCCACTCCGTAGTTTTGATTAAGCATCTTATCGGACAAATAACCATTTTCCCATGGCGTTATTTCGGAGCTATCCATGCCCATGGAATGTTTAAAGACCTTCAATTCTTTCAAGTCTATTTCTGCTTTTGGTCTTACCTTATCGCGTAACGATTTTTCGAAGTCCCAAACAGTTTCTGGAGTTTGGGCCATTCTGTCAGCAAGAATGTAGGCTGAATAGGTGTCATACCCAAGCATATTGGCCATTTCTGTTCTTTTATTCACAAGGTCTCTAAGCACTTCCAGATTAGTATCTGCGGCTCTGTTGGCAAATTTAATTGCTAGTTGCCTTCTTACTTCTTCATTTTCTGCAAGCTTAAATACCGGGCCAACATCCGGGTAGGACATGCCTATTTTGTATGTACCATCTTCTTGCAATCGGCTTTTCTTGTAATCGTCTGGTAGTCCCTTTAATTCGGCCTCACTAACAAAAAGAAAGTCCTGATGCTTAGCAATGTTGGTGTTAAACGCATTACCCGTTTCAGAAATTTCATTCAGTTTATCTTTCAATAGTTGTCGTTCTTCAACCGCAAGTGCAAATCCATTCCTTTCAAACTGTTCTAATGTTTCAACTAAAAACTTCTTTTTATACCCTTGTAGCGATTGTGCATCTTTCGTAGTTGAGTAAGCCTTCACAGCATTGTACAAATCTTCATTAAGACCTATATCATTAAATAGCTTACTAAGTTCAGTTCTTTTGGCAATCGCCATTTCTCTAATTGTAGAATCGGGGTGGGTTGAACCAATTAAATAAATAGGAGAAAATACATTAGATAAAAGGTTAGAAAAATTATCTAATGCGAGTAATGTGTTATTGAAAGTTCTGTCACCATCCGGAACACTCGCAATTTGTTGTATGTATTCGTCTTTTTTATCCACCAATAGTTGTGCCGCCTGTTCAATATCCGTGGCTGTGATTGTATTAAAAGGGATAGGTTCATTAGTTTCTGCAAACAAAGGGTTATCAGGCAATTGAATAGCAATAGGCTCCGATGCCCGGTTACAACCTATTGCAATCGAAAATAGGAACGCACAATAAATAAGATTTTTCATTATGGTAGACGGTTTAATACACATTCTACCAAAGTTACTAATTCAATTAACTTGTGCCGCTATTATTATTTTAGAGGTATTTAACTGTGATCAACGATGAGTTTCTGCATAACTAAAAAGATGCATACCTTATACATTTCGTGTTACTTCCTGTATTTTATAAAGTTTTACTTCTAAGTCTTAAAGCATTTCCAATAACAGAAACGGAGCTAAAACTCATGGCCAATGAGGCAATCATGGGTGAAAGTAAAATTCCAAAAACAGGGAACAGTACACCTGCAGCTATTGGTACACCTATGGTATTATAG
>NZ_JAVJUY010000176.1:0-6779 GCF_040220315.1 Fulvivirga sp. | reverse complement strand
TGGGATTCATTTGCGGTTTGGGACGATTAGCATTAGAAAACTGGCGCAAAAAGCACAGGAAAAAAGCAACACGTATTTAAATGAGCTTATTTGGCGCGAGTTTTATCAAATGATTTTATGGCACTTTCCACAGGTAGTGGACAATAATTTCAAATCCAAATACGATCGAGTCTACTGGCGGAATGATGAAAAAGAATTTGAAGCGTGGTGTAAGGGCAAAACTGGCTACCCTATTGTTGATGCAGGCATACGAGAATTAAATGCCACTGGCTACATGCACAACCGAGTACGTATGATTGTCGCTAGTTTTTTAACAAAACATTTGCTCATTGACTGGCGTTGGGGCGAAGCCTATTTTGCCAGAAAATTATTAGATTATGAACTAGCCTCTAACAATGGTGGCTGGCAGTGGGCCGCAGGAACCGGTACCGATGCACAACCCTATTTCAGGATTTTTAACCCTGAATCCCAGACAAAAAAATTCGATCCTAACTTAAAGTATATTAAAAAGTGGGTGCCTGAATTTCAAGAACTCTCTTATCCAAAGCCTATTGTAGACCACAAATTTGCAAGAGAGCGTTGCTTAGATACATTTAAAGAAGCACTAGGTAAATGAATATTCTCCTCACAGGTTCAACAGGTTACATAGGCAGGCGTTTACTCCCCGTACTGGTGCAAGATGGCCACCATGTTATTTGCCTGGTAAGAGATAAAAGGCGGTTTGACTGGGAAGATTTTGATGATAATTTCCTAAAGAACGTCACAGTTATTGAAGCCGATCTTCAAGATGAAACATCACTCAATAGCATTAACATGCCTATTGATGTTGCTTACTATATGGTTCATTCGCTTAGCAATTCTTATGAAAGCTTCTCTGCACTTGAACAACAAACAGCACAAAATTTTGCTAACCTTTTAAAGGGCACTGCTGCCAGGCAAATTATTTATCTAAGTGGTATTTCTAATGATAATGAACTGTCGGAGCACTTGCAGTCAAGAAAAGATGTAGAAGAAGTGTTGAGATCTTCAGGCGTACCTTTAACTGTACTGCGTGCTGCCATTATTATTGGCTCTGGTAGTGCCTCATTTGAAATCATCAGGGATTTAGTAGAAAAACTACCTGTAATGATTGCCCCCAAGTGGCTTAAAAGTAAATGCCAGCCGCTGGCTATTCGCAATGTGATAGAATACCTACGTGGCGTACTCATGAACCAAAAAACATTTAACCAGGTATATGATATAGGTGGCCCCGATATACTTACTTACAAAGAAATGTTGCTGCAATTCGCAGCGGTACGAAAGCTTAAAAGGTATATTATTTCGGTACCGGTGCTATCGCCTAAACTGTCTTCTCTTTGGCTCTACTTTGTTACTTCCACTTCCTACACATTGGGTAGAAATTTGGTAGATAGCATGAAACACGATGTGGTGGTTAAAAATGGGAATATAAACGACATTTTGAAGGTTGATTTACTCGATTATAAAGATGCCCTAAAATTGGCTTTCAGTAAAATCAATCAGAAAAATGTAGTTTCCAGTTGGAAAGATGCTGTTCAAAATGATAAAATGGATAAAAATTTCCTCGACTTTATTGACGTGCCTTCGCATGGTTGTTTCCACGATATTAGAAAGGTAAAGTTCAATGAAGACCCAGAAAAAGTAAAAAGCAATATATGGGAAATTGGCGGGGAGCGCGGCTGGTATTTTGGCAACTGGTTATGGAAAATAAGGGGTTATTTTGATTTAATGGCTGGTGGTGTGGGCTTACGCAGGGGGCGCAGAAGCCCGGTAGACTTGAAACCTGGTGATTCATTAGATTTTTGGCGTGTTTTACTAGCAGATGAAAATCAAAAAAGACTGCTTTTGTACGCTGAAATGCGCTTACCTGGCGAGGCATGGCTCGAGTTTAGAATAAAAAATGAGAATGGACAAAATGTTTTATTCCAGAAAGCCACCTTCAGGCCGTTAGGTTTGTGGGGCAGAATGTATTGGTATTTAGTATTGCCCTTCCATTATCTAATCTTTCCTATGATGGCTAGGAATATTATTAGGTATAAGTAATTCTGCTTCGGAATGTATATCTTTCTGCATTTCATTAATGCTATGACATCATTGCACTATTCTAAAAACTTTGCCAAGGTACTTGCCTGCTCGTCAATTTTAATTGTTACATCGTGTAATTTGTACGACAACAATCAAACTGTAATATATAATGGCAGAATAGAGGTATTAGGTAAATCCTATGACGAATCTTTGCAAGATTCTGTTTTAATAGTTGGAAGCGTATATTCAGCAGTTGATAATATTACACCAGAAATTAATGCCAGAATCTGGTCGGAGAAAATCGTATTCGAGACATTTTCTAACGCTAATGGTGAATATGAGCTAAAACTACCCCCTGGTAGCTATGATATTAAATGTAAGAAAAGATTTGGCAATAGTGATTTTATTGAAAAACTAAGTGGTATCGAACTGCTCGCAAATGAAAAGTTTGAAGTCAACTTTTTTTTAGGCGTGTAGGCTGAATAACAAAACCAACTTCTATTTTCATTGTTATTTTTATAATGAAAGTATACACCTTAAAAACAAAACAGTTTTTACCAATTTCTATTTCAGAAGCGTGGGATTTTTTCTCATCGCCAAGAAACCTAAAGCACATTACGCCTTCTCATATGAAATTTGATATCAAGTATATTTCCGGGGAAGAGAAAATGTATGCAGGCCAGATCATACGATATAAATTACAACCCTTACCGGGTATACCTGTGTCTTGGACCACCGAAATAACTCATGTGAATGAACCTGCCTTTTTTGTAGATGAACAGCGTTTTGGCCCTTATGCCTTGTGGCATCATCAACACAGATTTAAAGAAGTAAGTGGTGGTGTTGAAATGGAAGATGAAGTTAACTATGCTATACCATTTGGTTGGTTAGGCCGGTTTGCTAACTGGCTCTTTGTAGGCAAAAAGGTAAAGGCTATCTTTGACTATCGTTTTAAGGTTCTGGAGGAGCGATTTAAATAAAATGGACTGGATTACAATTACAATTTGTGCGTTTATCACAGTAGGTACCTTCTTATTTATGGAAGGGGTGGCATGGTTCACCCATAAATACATTATGCATGGGTTTTTATGGAGTTGGCATCGTTCACACCACAAAAAACACAATCATACCCTGGAGCGAAATGATCTCTTTGCACTAGTCTTTAGTATACCTAGTATTTTGCTATTATACTTTTCCCTTGGAATTAATCCGTTTCTGACAGCGGCTGGTATTGGAATTTTTCTTTATGGCTTGTTCTATTTTATATTTCATGATGTTATTGTTCATCAAAGAATTAAGTGGCGCCCAAAAAAGAGAAGTAGCTATCTCAACAGAATGATTAAAGCACATTACATACACCATATAGTACGAACTAAAGATGATGCCGAAGCTTTTGGTTTTCTGTATGCTCCCAAGAAGTTCGAAAAACGTGATATAAAGCCTTCTGCCCTTGAAGGGGATACGCACTAGTTATTAATAAATCAAACATTTAACCTATTTGGTGGTTTTATCTATGAATAAAATTATAGATGAAATCATCACTAATTATTGGTTCCGGAATCGCAGGAATTGCATCAGCACTTCGACTGAAAAAAGCAGGTTATGCTGTTAAAATATTTGAAGCTGCCAACCATCCGGGAGGTAAATTACACGCTTTTCATTTAGGCAATTTTCGGTTCGATATGGGGCCTTCATTATTTACAATGCCCCATCTGGTTGATGAACTATTTCAATTATTTAATAAGAATCCTTCAGATTATTTTGTCTACACAAAAAAAGAAACGCTTTGCAACTACTTTTGGGAAGATGGAACAAGGTTTTCTATGCCATCCGGCCAGGGTCAATTTCTGCAAAAAGCTTCTAAACAATTTGATGTTGAGGAGAAACAACTTAAAAAGTATTTAATACGCAACAAAGAAAAGTATGACCTGACAGCCGATCTATTTTTATCTAAGTCATTACATACATGGAAAACCTATTTTTCTTTCAAAACAGTCAGCTCATTAGTTCAGGCCTATAAACTTCATTTAAATGACACACTAAATGGTGTAAATAAAAAATATTTTAATAATCGCCATTTGATCCAACTCTTTAATAGGTATGCTACCTACAACGGGTCATCACCTTACAAAACTCCTGGGATCATGTCCATGATTCCGCACTTAGAAATGTTCTATGGTACTTATTTACCTAAAGGTGGAATGCATCAAATTACAAAGAGTTTGTACAAGCTAGCTCTTGAGCAGAATATCGAATTTCATTTTAATGAATCAGTTGATGAAATAGTAATTGATGGCAATTATGCAAAGGGAATAAAAACTGCAAAGGGCTTATATACGGCTGATATTGTGGTAAGTAATACAGACATATTCACAGCCTACAGCAAATTGATAAAGTCAGATAGAAAACCAAAACGAATTTTAAATCAGGAAAGGTCAAGCTCGGCTGTTATTTTTTATTGGGGAGTTGACAAACTATTCCCAGAGCTCGATTTACATAATATTCTTTTCAGTGATGACTATGAAGAAGAGTTCAATTCCATTTTCGATAAAAAAACACTGCATAATGACCCTACAGTGTATATAAACATTACTTCTAAAGAAGTAAAAAGTGATGCGCCTAACGGGTGCGAAAACTGGTTTATAATGGTTAATGCACCAGGTAATTTTGGACAAGATTGGGACACATTAATTAAGGAGCTTAAACAGAATGTGATTCATAAAATTAATAGGGTACTAAATTGCAAAATTGAGAATCACATTATTGAAGAAGAGGTACTCGATCCACGAAAAATTGAGCTGAAAACGGGCTCTCACCTAGGCTCATTGTACGGAACCTCCAGCAATTCAAAATTTTCCGCTTTCTTACGGCATTCCAACTTCTCTCCTGATTACAAAAATCTATTCTTCTGTGGTGGATCTGTACATCCAGGCGGTGGCATTCCTCTTTGTCTCTTATCAGCAAAAATAGCAACTGATTCTATAATAGCGCATGATTAATTACTTCCTAAACCAGACTAAACCCTTTACACCAAAATCAATTGCGCTGGCATTTGTATGGTTGGTTCATTTGTCAGGGATCATAGGTATTACTTTGGGCTATCAAGAATGGTTCATAAGCAAAACCAATTTCAACCTCATATTACTATGTATTCTGAGTGTGGTTTTTTTTCCTGTAGACAACTTAAAAATACTACTAGGGTTATTTCTGATGTTCAGCATCGGATTTTTCTCAGAGTGGCTTGGGGTTAATTACGGTCTCATTTTTGGAGATTACCACTATGGTGAAAATCTAGGAATAAAAATAGGCGGTGTACCTCTGCTAATTGGCATGAATTGGGCATTGCTTACAATACTAACAGGTGCAATAGCGCAAAAAGTACTTAAAAATAAATATGCTAAAATTTTTTCTGGTACATTACTTATGCTTGTGCTTGATATTTTTCTTGAAAATTCTGCCCCCAATTTTGATTTCTGGTATTGGCACATAGGACATCCACCGCTTCAGAATTATATAGGTTGGTTTACAATAGCGCTCATTCTTCAATTCATTTATCACAAATTAAGAATTAAGGGTGATTCCACATTTTCTTTACATCTTTATGCCGCACAATTAATTTTCTTCGTTTACTTCTATGGGTTCTACCATTTATGATTATGCAATAATTGGTGCAGGTGCTGCAGGTCTTCAGTTAGCACTTGCGTTAAGTAAGGATGCCTATTTCAATGATCATAAAATACTTGTTATAGAAAAAGAAGGCCAACGTACAAACGATAAAACCTGGTGCTTTTGGGAAGAAGGAAGTGGCAAATGGGATCATATCATTACCCGAAGTTGGAATAACTGTCAGGTCATAGCCTCAGATAAAAGAAAAAAGGTTAGCCTCGGACTGTATGCTTACAAAATGATTGAGGCTATTAATTTTTACAATTATGCCGAAAAAGAACTGAGAAAAACATCAAATATTGAATTTGTACATGCTTCTGTTGAACAAGTTAAAAGTCATGATACGGTTGAAATTAAAACCGATAGCCGTAGTTATCATGCTAAACATATTTTCGATAGCAGAATTAGCGATGCTTTTTTTAATAAGGATGACAAAAGCATAAGGATACTACAGCACTTTAGGGGCTGGCTTATAAAAACAGAAAATAGTGTTTTTGATGATACAAGCTTCACGATGATGGATTTTAGTGTAAAATGGCCTGAGACAACTAGTTTTATGTACGTTTTACCTATTTCGAAGCATGAAGCCTTGGTTGAGTACACCTTCTTTTCTTCGAACCTTGCTAATGAAGAGGATTATGATAAAATGATTAGACACTATATTGAAGATGTTTTAGCTGTAGGGAACTATGACGTGAAAAATATTGAATCTGGTGTAATACCTATGAGTAACTACCCCTTTTATAAGCACAATACGAAACAGATAACAAAAATAGGAACGGCAGGTGGTTGGGTAAGGCCTTCTTCCGGATATTCCTTTAAAAATGCAGAGAAAGCCTGTAATCTCATTATCGATAATCTTAAAAAGAACAGAAGACCATCCAGCGGTATATTTAAAATGCGCTTTGCATTTTATGATTCAATTTTTCTTAAGGTATTGGAGGATCACAATTACCTTGGAGAAAAAATATTTTATGACATGTACTTTAAGAATGATATCGGCAAAATATTAAAATTCTTAGATCAGGATTCCACTATTTTCGAAGAACTTAAAATAATTAGCAGTTTTA
>NZ_JAVJUY010000175.1:0-9404 GCF_040220315.1 Fulvivirga sp. | reverse complement strand
CATACTTACTTCTTGTTATCTGGAATTTCTCATTGGTATTAATGTCCATTGCATAAAGGTTGTCAATACCATTGTATGGAGAACTATAGACTAAATAATTATCCTTCAACACCGGGTTTCCAATGTTCTCAGCACCTTCTTCAATTAAGGTGGTTGCTAAACCGCTTTTTACATCTACCTTAATCACGGACTTTCCTCCATCAGTGATCTTCAATGAAACGATGGAATTTCCATCTGCTGACCATGTGGCCATACCGTATTCAGCTTCTGGGTCTAAATCGAACTTTTTTACTTCATTACCGCTATTAGCATCTAATACTACCAGATAATTTTCTCCTGATTCAGTATTTAACGTGGTGACAAGTTGATAGCCATCTGGTGAAACAGAAACTCCGGAATACCTGGTTTTCCTAGTTACCCTGCTCAGCTCTTTGGTAGCAAAATCATAACTTTTAATAACTGAATAGGTTTTCGCCCCCCAACGCGGATGAAACTCATACTCATTCCAGTATACTTTGTATTGCACGGAACTTAACATACCTGTTGTGTTCATAACACCTGTAACTACTCTGCCCAGTTCATTTCCTTCTGTATCGAGCCTCACAATTTGGCCGATATCATTTAATCCTGATTTAAAGGCTACAATTGTTCCATCTTCTAAATACTGCGGTGTAGCATAATCAGTATAAATGTTTCGCTCCCTTTGAGATACTTCGTGATGTTCAGTTGGTTGCAAGTCAGCAATTTGCTCACTCCAAACTCCATACATGTCATTCATCATACTTTCATAGTTGTTCACCAGAAAGCTATCAGTGTGTTTATTAAGTGAATTAGAGAATGTAAAAGGTACAAAAGGTAAACTAAAAGCACTTTTACTAACCTTATTAAAAATATCTGCATCACCTGTGCGATTACGAATGTGAGCATTCATATAATAACCCAAGCGATAATGGTCAGGAACAAAATCTTTGAAAGACTGTAGATGCTGTTTGTTATACTTGAAACGCTTACCCTCTAATAAGTTGGTGCGGAAGACCCTATTCCATGAAGGAATCCTTCCCCTTCCACTTTCGGTAAATGCTGTTTCTATTAATGTAGCATCACCTTCCCAAAACCAGCGCGGTGCAGACACAACAGCCGCAGCGGCCTGGGTATTTTCTCCAAATAGATAATAGAAAAGTTTATTAAAACCTGTTTTACTTCTATTAAACTGAGCTATGTGTCTGTATTCATGAACAGCCAGTAAGGGTAGCCACTTATTTGAACCAATAAAATTATAGTCTTGCGGAGGCATGGTAAAAAACTCGGATCGTCTGGGACCCAATGTGACAAACCCATTAGAAATGGAATTATTATTCTGTAAAATAATAGGAATTCTTTTAGGCAGCTTATCGCCCATTGTCTTAGATGCTGGCTCCCTAATTGTTTCTAGAATGTTAGCTACTTCGTTAGCCTTTGCATCGAAGCCCTCCGGATAAATTACTTTAAAACCATCCGTTTTTATCTGCTTCCATTTTGTTGAAGCAGGGTTTGTGTCCATTATCTCCTGCGCTAGAAGGCAGTTGAACGAAAGAATAAAACTAGCGATAAAAAGTATTAGAACCCGAACCAATCTAAAGTGCATAGCCGCTAAAATAATTGATAATTATCATCACCTGTTAGATTTATAAAAAAACCTTATTGATATTATGCCAACCGACACTTTTAAAATATCATGAAGTATAAAAATAGCAGTATTAAGAGTATTGCCATTACCTTTAACCATAAATCTGTATGCGGAAACTCATACCCACAAATAGGGCATTCCCTTGCTGCGTTATCAATTTCCATTGCACAGGAGGGGCATTCTTTCTTGTTCATGATCTAAGCTATTAAAAACCACTTATGTTAAGAAATTATTGAGGATTACTGTTCTCATTTTCGTTAATTCGTATTCGTGAAAATTATCCAAGAAGCATCTCTTAAACAATACAACACATTTGGCCTCGAAGCAAAAGCTAAATATTTCATTGAAGTTAAAACGGAAGAAGAACTGATAAACGCACTGAGAAACAACGAGGAGGAATTGTTGGTACTTGGTGGCGGCAGCAATATTCTACTGACTAAAAATTTTGACGGATTAGTGCTAAAAAATTCCATTGATGGCATAGAAATAACAGGTGAGTCTGATAACGATATTGTTGTAAAAGTGGGAGCAGGAGTGGTTTGGCATGATTTTGTACTTCATGCCATTAATAATAATTGGGGCGGTATAGAGAATCTATCGCTTATTCCAGGCACTGTTGGTGCTGCACCTATGCAAAATATTGGGGCATACGGTGTAGAACTCAAAGAGGTTTTTGAATTGCTGGATGCTTTGCATATTGAAACGTTAAGAAAGAAAGCTTTTACAAAAGATGAGTGCCAGTTTGGCTATAGGGAAAGTATTTTTAAACACCTGGCTAAAGGGCAATATGTAATCACGTCAGTTACTTTCAGGCTTACAAAGAGAAATCATAGATTAAATACAAGCTATGGGGCAATTACTGAAGTGTTAAAGCAAAACGGGATTGAAAACCCTACTATCAAAGACATTAGCAACGCAGTGATTCAGATTAGGGAAAGCAAGCTACCCAACCCAAAAGAAATTGGAAATGCAGGCAGTTTCTTCAAAAACCCAACGATTGACAAGCTCGATTATGAAATGCTCAAACTTGAGTATCCTGATATGCCGGGTTATATCGTTTCTGAGAATGAGGTAAAAGTGCCGGCCGGTTGGCTAATAGAACAGTGTGGTTGGAAGGGTAAGAAAAGAGGCGAGATTGGTGTTCACAAAAATCAGGCATTGGTTTTAGTGAATTATGGTGGTGGTGATGGAAATGAAATTAAACAACTGGCAATAGACATAAGAGAATCTGTAATTGCAAAGTTTGGAATTCACCTAATGCCTGAGGTGAATTTTATTTAAATCATGTGAGTAACGTTGGACAACTCTCCTTTATAACGCTCAACCTCCACACCAAATTTCTGTAGAAAATCTACGCCTTCATCGCTTTTGATGCCCTTGTATTCTGCGTAAGACTTAAGGTAAATCACTTTTTTAACTCCCATGGTGTAGATTATTCTAGAACAAGCAAGACACGGAGCAAGAGTAACATACATTGTCGCTCCTGTCACTTCAGTTTTATTCTTAACAGCATATAACAAAGCATTTTGTTCTGCATGAATGGCTAATGAACAACCACCTTTAGAGTCTCTGGGACATCCTTGTTCCGGCCATTCATCATCGCAATTATGAGTGCCTGATGGTGGGCCATTGTAACCAATAGATATAATTCGTGTTTCCTTTGTCAGAACCGCACCAACATGACGTTTGATACAATGAGATCTTTTAGCCAGATTTACAGCTAGCTCCATGTATATATCGTCAAAATTTGGTTTAGTATTCATAGTAATGCAACGGTATGATATTTGGTTATAACATCCAAAAAAATAATATAAACCTTCATAATACGAATAGAATGAAAATAGTTTTTTTAGTAATATCAACTACAGTTTTGTTGTTCAACACATCAATTGCCCAGGAAGCTGTAACCCCAAGGCCAAGCCCATTGGCTATGCAAACAATGAAATATGAAGATACTTACGTGAAAGTGACCTATTCTCAACCTCATAAAAGAGACAGGGAAATTTTTGGCAACCTGGTGCCCTACGGACAAGTTTGGCGCACAGGTGCCAATGAAGCCACTGAAATAACTCTTACAGGAGATCTAGTGGTTGTCCAAGATACATTGGAAAGAGGCACCTATTCTATTTTCACCGTTCCAAACCCTGATAACTGGACGATTATATTTAACAAAAACTTAGGCCAATGGGGCAGTTATAATTATACTGAAAAAGCAGATGCAATGCGTGTTCAAATACCTACCTCTAAATTGAAAGATGTAGTTTACGAGCCTTTTACAATAAGTTTTGATCAGAAAAACGAAACAGCAACAATGAATTTTATTTGGGATGATGTAAAAGTATCATTGCCTATAAAGTTTATAACCGATTAATCTAAAATTCGTAACTTATTACTAGGTTAAATTTTGCTCAATGGATTCCATTGTAATTAATACTTGGATCATTTTCTTTTCAGTTGCTGCTGCACAAGGCATTTTTATAGCATTGCTTTTATACGCAAAGGATAAGCAAAAACTTAGATTCCTGGCTTTTTCAATGCTATGCTACTCTTTAATGATGGCTTATTATGTGGTATTTTGGAGTGGTTTATCAGCCCAACTACCAAGGCAATTTGGACTCGCTATGGGCTTTACATTTCTCATTGGTCCATTTCTATATTTCTATCTAAAACACACTAATAAAGGCCTCAAAAATCATCTTATTCCGTTCGTTGCCTATGGTCTCATATTTATTATTGCTCCATACTTACCCTGGCATATTGCATTTACTTCAAATGCACTTGCAGTATTTCAATGCATACATTTAGTAGCTTACTGCATAAAGTTGAATCAGATTTCTAATGAATCAGGATGGGCCAAACAAGTTTATTATTCGTTTCTCGGCTATACTATAACATTCTTAAGCTATTACCTTCTGGTATGGACAGGCTCACTTAAAATAGAATACGATTATTACATCTCACTTGTTTCTTCCATATTCATTTATTACACAGCCTACAGGGCTTTTATTTATCCAAATGAATTAAGTTTTATTGGTACTAAAAAGTATCAAAAATCTGCACTCTCCCTAACAGCTAGCCGGTCAATTTTAAAAACTTTAAGAGCTCACATGGAAGAAAATAAAGCTTACAGAGATAATGAGCTTAAGCTATCAACCCTGTCGGAGCAGCTAGGCTTATCACCCAACCATATTTCACAAGTAATTAACGAGCTTACAAAATACAATTTCTCAGATTTCATAAACCACTACCGTGTAGAAGAAGCCAAGGCGTTGATCGAATCATCAGATCAAAAACCTGTTTTTATTGAAATTGCCTTTGATGTTGGGTTTAACAACAAAGCCTCCTTCAATAATGCTTTTAAAAAGTTTACTCAAATGTCGCCCTCGGCTTATTATAATTCTTTGGCTCAGAAAATGAGTGCGTAACCTAAAGTTTATTTCTGAGCAATTATCCATTGCTTTACTAGAAATATGAAATAGGGCGTCTACCTTTGCAGCCATGTTAGCGATCAACAATTTATCTTACTTCATAGGTGGCAGAGCTCTTTACGAAAATGCCTCTCTACATATTAAACCAAAAGACAAAATAGGCCTTATTGGTCTTAATGGGAAGGGAAAATCTACTCTACTTAAACTTATTAATGGAGAGTTAACGATAGATGGTGGCGAAATAAGCCGAAGTAAAGAAGTGACTATTGGCTTTTTAAATCAAGACCTACTCTCATACCAATCTGAAGACAGCATTGTTGATGTGGCTATGATGGCTTTTGAAGAAGCTGTTGATGCCCATAAGAAAATAGAAGCCATACTTAAAAAGTTAGAAACAGAGTATTCGGATGAGTTGATCGAAAAACTAACCAAGCTTCAGGAAAAGTTTGAGCGATTGGAAGGCTATTCTATGCAAGCCAAAGCAGAGGAAATTTTGGAAGGTATAGGTTTCAAAACTTCAGATTTACACAGGCCATTAAAGGAATTTTCAGGTGGATGGAGAATGCGCGTAATGCTGGCCAAACTTTTACTAGAAAAACCGTCTTTACTCATGCTTGATGAGCCTACCAACCACTTAGACCTGCCTTCCATTGAGTGGATTGAAAATTACCTAAGAACCTATGAGGGTGCTGTAATCGTTGTATCACACGACAGGCATTTTCTTAATAATACCGTTAATAAGATTGTAGAAGTATCGAATGCGCAATTAACTATGTATGAAGGTAATTATGATTACTACATGCAGGAAAAGGAGATGCGCTCAGAAATTCAGAAAAATGCTTTTGAAAATCAGCAACAAAAAATAAAACAAACAGAACAATTTATAGATCGTTTTAGGGCAAAGGCAACAAAAGCGCGACAAGTTCAATCCAGGGTGAAGGCATTAGAAAAGATGGATGTGATTGAAGATGTGGTGGACGAAAATGCTGTTGTTAATTTTAAATTCGAATTCAAACAGAAGTCAGGTAGGCATGTAATTCGCCTTGAGAATGTGAGCAAAAGCTATGGCGATCTGGAGATACTACGATCTACAACCGCCAATATTGAGCGGGGCGATAAAATTGCTTTAATTGGCGCCAATGGGAAAGGTAAATCTACTTTGCTAAGAATTATCGCAGGCAACGAAAAAATTGATGGCAAAAGAGAGCAAGGGCATAACGTGCAGATGGGATTCTATGCACAGCACCAATTAGAATCGTTAAACATCAATAACGAAATTTTGGATGAGCTTAAACAGGCAGGATCTAAAAAGACTGAACTTGAATTAAGGCAAATTTTAGGTTGCTTTCTTTTTGGTGGCGATGATGTGTTTAAGAAAATCAAAGTGCTATCAGGAGGTGAAAAGTCGCGAGTAGCATTGGCTAGAACTTTGATTGACGAATCTAACTTTTTATTGTTAGATGAGCCCACCAACCATCTAGACTTTCAATCAGAAAATATTTTGATTCAAGCACTGCAGCAGTACACGGGAACATTCATCACGGTATCGCACAACAGGCACTTTATTACGCAAACGGCCAATAAAATTTGGTATATAGAAGATAAGCAAATTAAAGAATACCCTGGCACGTACGATGAGTACATATATTGGAAATCACTGCAGAAAGATGAAAGCAAACCTGACCCAAAACCTCAAAAAGTAGAAAAGAAGGAAACGCCCAAAGCCGAAAGAAGGGATCCCAATGATGAGCGGCTAAAGCAGTATCAAAAAGTGCTAACAAAGCTTGAGAATGATATTGATAAAGAGGAAAGTGTTATTGCTGAATTAGAGGAAAAGATGGCAAAACCAGAGGTTTTTGGCAACCCCGATGAGCTACTCAAAGTAAATACTCACTATCAAAAAAGTAAGGACAAACTAGAGCAGCTCACCAAGGAATGGGAATCGTTAATGGAAACGATTGACGAACTCAGTTAAAATTCAATCGTAAATTTAAAATGCATTCTTTCTAAGTGCCAATGGGTAACTTCTTTGTAACCCTGTGTGGGGGCAAAGGAAGATAACGCATCCCAATACCAGATATCATTATTTTTACTTACTGAAGTAAACTTCTGATCTCTAAAACCTGCACTTAGTTTTAACCTAAGATTTTCTGCTTTCCATTGGTAGCCAATACCAGCCTCCCAATACTCGCCACTGCTTACACTTTGCAATTCATTTCTACCGTTTTTCCACATGGCAGTTTTACCTAATTGAGCATAATAAAAGGCCGAATTAGTAGTTGGATTGAAGTTACCCTGCAGCTGAAATGCGACAGGCATGCTTTCAAACAACCGGTACTCTTCATAGCCAACATAAACTCCTGGTTGAAATAAGTGATGCAATTCATATCCAACTCCAAAGCCTGCAGCGGGTCTGTAATTCTTCGTGTCATTCGACTCTGAGGCAATTATTCCCACCTGAAGTTGAAGGTACATCTTGTCAAGTAGACTCCTTTTAGAAACCGAAGAAGTTGAATCGTTTTGTGCGTGCGTATTCACCGCTAGCAAGATGGCAAGCGCTAAGAATATTCCGGTCAGCTTATTCATAGGTGAAGGAAATTTTGCTCAGACATTTAATGTCATTTAGGTCGGAATAATCGTATTGATATAAACCATCTTGAGCAATCATCAATGCGGTATTATCGTATGGGATAATATCAAAGGCGAATAAATCTTTATAGTTTTTAATCAGATTTTGATCGATTGTTGCATTATCAGAGGCATCGAATATTTTTAACCCTGCATCTCCATCACAGATAAAAAGTGTATTTCCATCCTTACCTAAGCCATGCGGGTTAGACATTTCGTAGACATACAACTGCTGAGGGTTAGTTAAATCCGAAATATCAATCACTTCAAGCTGATTAGTAAAATTCTGACATTCCATACCTGAGCGTAATGTTACATAGGCTATATCACCGTCAACAATTACAGGGTCACAACTATTTATATGCTGATAAGTTGATACATGTTGTGGTGACAGTGGCTGTGCCACATCAAGAATATGCATTCCGTCATTTGCCCCTACAAAAAGATTTGTGTTATTAGGAAATAGTGTTTCTAGTCCCCAGCCCAAGTTCAATCTATTCCCCTCTGCCATGCTGGCTGGTGAGTTTATGTTCACCGGAATTATTTCAGGTACGGACATCGCAAATAAAGTATTTTGGGCAATGGTAATTCGCGCCATAGAGCCACCCATTCCAGGGTTATTTGGAGCAACTGCAGACGCAGCATCGAATGATGCACTCGCAGCTTCATTTACTAGTATTCCTGCGCGATGTACAGAATAATTTGTCATAGTAGCACATTCAGATTCTGAAACAGTCACCGTCTCCATCTCCACCCAGTCTGTTACCACACCCATCGCAGCATCAACATAATAGCCATAGGAGTTGTAGTCTCCATACAAATTTTCGAGTCGGCCTATTTCTTTCACTTCTTGAATATTGCTAATGTCTATTGCCACTAAATCCATGTAGCTATCAGCAAAAAGAGTATTTCCATTCACTGCCATATCAAAAGTTCCGGGGAGAGATATAAAGGTCAAATTAATAGGTGCTGCAGGGTTTGAATTATCATATACATGCACCCCTTTATTAGGTTCAGTGATAAAGAGATATTTACCTTTGATATACAACTTACCCATCGTATTAATTTCCTGTGGAGCCTCGCTGTTAACTGATGCTCTTATCTCATCGAGCGAAGTATAAACAGGTTCGTAGTAAGTATAACTATATTCAGTCTCACAAGTGTCTGAACAGGCTGGTAAACCCACTCCAAGAAGTATTAGAATAACAGAATAAATAAGGATATATAATCCTATTTCAATTTTGAAGAATAGCTTAGTAATCTTTTTCATGTGTCTTGCTTTTTCTTTAAGACACCTCAACTTTTAATATGGTTGGAATGACAATAAACTATCTTTTGACATTTTGTCAGTATAAAACAAAATAACTCTTTATATATCTGTAAATCAGTAATATAAAGAGTTATAATTAAAGTTTTAGATCAATTATTTTAGGCGATAATTAAACCTAAAACCCACTTCAAAAGACGATACTCTATTACCTTCAGGTGTAAACGAATTAAGCATTTGTTTGTATTGTGGTTGTATAGCCAAACTGTAATTTTCACCAATATCATAGCTAAATTGAGAGCCTATTACCCCTCCTACTGTATACAAAGTATAACCCGATTCACCTGATGAAATGGTGTTGCTTGAGAAGCCTCCCGACTCGGCATTAATGCTTTGTTTTATAAAAAAATCGTTA
>NZ_JAVJUY010000174.1:0-29044 GCF_040220315.1 Fulvivirga sp. | reverse complement strand
CGTCATTTACATAAACATCCCCTAGTTCAGATAATTTTTTTGCGAATCCTTCGTCTCCTTTTGTCTCCTCAGTATAGAATCTGAGGTTTTCTAAAAGTAAAATCTCACCAGCCTGTAAGTTACCGGCCAATTGTTTTGCTTCAGCCCCGATACAATCGTTGGCAAATTTTACCTGGGTATTAAACCTTGAGCTCAAGTCATCAACTAAATGCTTTAATGAAAACTTCTCTTCAGGACCACTTTTTGGTCTACCCAGATGAGACATAAGAATCACCGATCCGCCATCGGTTAATATTTTCTTGATGGTTGGAACTGCTGCTCTTATTCTGGTATCATCAGTGATTTCAAATTTGTCATTCAACGGCACATTGAAATCTACTCTTATAAGTGCTTTTTTGTTCGAAAAGTTAATATTGTCAATTGTATTCATATCAAATTGTTTTAATTCTTTTTAGCTGCTGCTCTTTTTAACCTGTCATTAATAGCCATACCTAAACCTTCATCTGGAGCTAACTCTGTAATAATGATATCAAGTGGCTGGCTATCTAGCCATCTGAGATAGGCAAAAAGGTTTTTAGCTGCCGTTTTAACCTCTCCATCAGGAGCCAATGTTTTTGCATAATCTCTACTATATTCTTTCGAGTAGGATAATATTCCAGCCACCTTGCCTGTATTAGCCTCAAGTAATTGCTCAATATTACCAATTATTATTGGGGTAGCTGGACTGTAATGATTAGCCAGCATTCCGGGTGCTTTTGGGTTGCTGCTTGAATTCAATTCAATCGTAACGTTGCCTGCTACTTTTTCTATTTCTTCTACACTTATTCCACCAAGTCTATGTACCGATACTTTACCATTTTCAAAGCCCACGATGGTTGATTCTATTCCTACATGGCATTCGCCACCATCTAAAATATAATCGATTTTATCTCCTAGCTGATCGTTCACGTGCTGTGGAGATGTAGGGCTGATATACCCAAAAGGATTGGCACTTGGTGCAACCAATGGAAAATCCAATGATGATATCAGTTTTCTTGTAAGAGACTGGTTAGGCAATCTGATGCCAACAGTTTCTAAGCCAGATGTAACTAAATCAGGTATAATAGGTTTACGCTGTAATAAAAGCGTAAGTGGGCCTGGCCAAAATTTAGCAGCCAAGTCCTCAGCTTCTTCTGGCACTTCTTTAGTTAGTGATAGCGCCTGTCCATAACTAGCAACATGAACAATTAATGGGTCAAAGCTTGGTCTGTTTTTCACAGAAAAAATTGATGCCACAGCATCGGGATTAAAAGCATTGCCGGCCAGACCATAAACTGTTTCTGTGGGTATGGCTACAAGCTTACCCTCGCTTAACAGTTGCTTTGCTTTTAATAAGTCTGTACCTATTTCCGCCATAGATCAAATTAGAACTGCAAACTTATTTAATTTGATGTTAAAAGATCAATTTACAAAAGTTCAAATAGACTTTCGTTTGCAATTATCACTCTTAAATTGAATTTGATATATTTACCAATGTATAAAAAGATTAACTATGAGCAATAAAACGAGATCAGTCTTAAAGTTGGTGGCCATCATTATTGTAGTGCTATGCGTGCTAATGAATCTGTCCATTGTTATTATACCGGTATTAGCACCACATGCTTTTTGGATGGTCGTAATCGCTTTTGGTTTATTATTTATTGCTGGTAAATAGCTATTTTCTCTACCATTCTCATTATCGATCGATTACCATCAGTTAATTGATTGAGTTCTTTCAAAGGAACCCATTTTAACGCTTTCGACTCATGGTTGATTAGTAACGGATCATGATCGTCTGCTTGAAAAAGAAAGCGAACATCATAATGTAAATGTTCCGGTATTCCCTTTCGCTTTGGGATGGTATGTATATCAATATCGAAAATATCTTCTGATAAAAGTCTTAGATTTCTGAGTCCTGACTCTTCCTTAGCCTCTTTCTTGGCTACTTTAATAATATCCGTTTCTCCATCGGCATGGCCACCCAGTTGCAACCA
Source organism: Fulvivirga sp. (assembly GCF_040220315.1). GTDB lineage: Bacteria > Bacteroidota > Bacteroidia > Cytophagales > Cyclobacteriaceae > Fulvivirga. The sequence goes on along the minus strand of NZ_JAVJUY010000174.1, from coordinate 27,032 downwards.
TTTATCTAACTTTCTATGATGGGTGAGAAGAGCTTTGTCATAGGTTTGATTGACTATCCATGCTGAACCGGTAATATGGCCTTCAAGTAAAGATCGTTCAAAGCAGTCCTCATTTCTGTGAATAAACTCCAAAAAATTAGCCCTGAAGAGCTGTTCATCATTGTCTTCAGGGCTGTAGTTATTGATTTTTTCAAGCAGGTCCTTTCGGTGCATGCCTACTCTATGATAATGGTTACTTTGTTCAGCTTTCCAGCTTCAAGCATATCTGTCTTAACTCCTGCACCTACATTGTTTTTATCACCTTTTTTAGCATTTACAAAATATATTTTGGCTTCAAGGTCTTTGAACTTTACATTACCTTTTTTATCAGTAATGGCCACTTCTGTTACAGGGTTTTGCTCTTTTCTGTAATCTTCTTCAGAACCATATAATTGAACAGAAACGCCTTCTTCAATATTACCAAGTTCATTTCTAACATTGATTTTAATGGATGTGTCAAATACTTGAATGTTTGTAAATGCAAAGGCACTGGCAATAGCCAATATTCCAAAAATTATTTTCATTGTTTTCATGTGCGTAATTACGATTTTATCTAATTAATGTTACTCCACCCCGTTGCTCTTTAATGCCTTCTTCCGGCTTAGCAGCACTTTTGAAATTAACTCTATAAGCATACGTGCCGCCAGTCAACGGCCTGGATTCATCGTTATTATAACCACCGTTCCACTCAAAGTCAAGCTGATCGGATTGAAATACCATTTCACCCCATCGGTTGAATATAAAAATCTCAAAGTCTTCTTCTGATACTAACACAGGGAACACCAGGAAGTTATCGTTAATACCATCACCGTTAGGACTAAATGCATTTGGCGCATTAATTCTTGCTTTACAATCTTCTATTACACCAATCTCGGCAACTGTTACACAACCAAAGAAATTGGTGAGCTCGGCAGTTAATACACCGGTTCCTAACACAATTAATGAGTCTCCGGCTGTATTAAATTGATAGTCAGTAGTATTTGCCGTTATTTCGTCACCATCTGGTTCAAACCAACGTACAGACTCAAACCCGGAAGGCGGGTTAGGGAATGCCACAGTTTGGTTTTCCACTACAGGGTCATCTGGGCAAATTACGTAGCGAGAATCAAATGGGTTAGGGCTAGGGGAGTTGAATATTACCTGTACTAAAGCGATGTTATCACATATTGTGGCATTATCCCCTTGTGCAGTGATGGTGTAAGCTCCCGCACTATTTACTCTTATTGTATCCGGATCAGTTGGATCATCACCAATAAAGGTTGGTGCCCCAGGGCCACTGACCTGAATGGAAATAGCATTAGTTGAAGAGAAAACAATATCTGCTGGTTGATCATCACAAACGATTACTTCTTCAGGAATTACCAGATTTGCAAGCGGTGGGGTTGCAATTACTAAATCACTTCGTGTTAGTGTGCAATTATCACCATCAGTTACCTCCAGTAAATAAGTGCCCACAGGAACATCTGCGATGATAAAGCTTCTTGTTGGTTCTGAACCCGATAAAACTATGGAGGAAGTATTCTGATCACGAACTAAATACCTGATATCTAACACAGCAGGATTGGTAACACTAACATTAATTCCACCTCCTAGGCCTGCACAATCCGCCCCAATAGCAGAAGCTGTGAGTGTATACGGGGCGGGATCATTTAAGGTGGTAACAGCTGTTTCTATACAACCAGTAAGTGCATTTGTGATTGTTACTGTGTAGCCACCAGCTGATAGGCCTGTAATGGGAACAACTATTGGAGCAGTAACTGTATCTGGGCTCACGCCAACAGGGCCATTTACCGCATAAACAAAGGTGCCAGCATCTGTTAAATCCAAATCGAACCTACCATCATTACCACCACAGCTCGTTGGGTCAACCACATTTGTAATACTGAAATTTGGTAGTGGGTTTATTACAAAGTTTAACTGGACGGAGTTTACCGGAACATCAAAAGTTGAGCACTCAGGAATAACATCCACAATGGCTGTATACGTACCTGGAGTAGTAATGCTGAAGCTAAATTGTCCTTGATCAGTGACTGAGCTTCTTAGTACTTCATTTCCGTTACTATCATTAATACGCCACCTGTATTGCTCCAAAGAACTTGGATTAGCTACTGCAAAATCCAATGGCTCACCTGAACAACCATTAAAAACACTTAATAATAGGTTCCCAGGAGAAGTATTAAATTGATTTAAAAAGTTTGGTAAACCTAAGGTAGAAGTTGTTCCACCTGCAAGGGTAAATCCTGATAAGTTATAACCTGCATTTTGTGGCGGGTCTTGGTTCACTGCTTCATCCGGAGTAGTCAACGTTGCTAAGCTGCCAGCGCCATCATTGGCTATGTAGATTAAGCCATCAGGCCCTTGTTGCATAGCGCCTAAGTCCACACCTGTTTCATCTACAAGCTCTTCTCTCGAGTTTATTATATGGGAAGGGTCTGTAACTTCATTCACAACTGTCGTTGTATCTATTTCCCATCTGAAAATCTTAGTACCAGTGCCCCCTGCATTTCTTAAGGTAGCAAAAAGTTTGTTCTCATCTGGGGAAAACTCAATTCCATATAATTGACCTGTTTCGGGTGCAAGATCCAACGTTACAGGTCGAGTAACAGCACCGGTAGAATCAACAAACTGGAAGAGTTCTACATAATTTTCATTATTCGAAATGGAAAGAGCAACTGCTAATCTACTTGATGTAGAGAGCTTCATGTAACCTTGCCCTGCAGTAGCACTGGTTGAAGGATGCACACTACCGACATTCGAGACTACAGCATTTCCAATTCCGACTCCTGTGATAGGGTAGGCTCTGAAGTTGTTGTTACCAAATTCATGCACAATCACCCAGTTTTGATTTCCAGTAATACGCTCAGTATTCCCGTTGTACAATTTTGTCATGGCAATGTCGCCATTTGTGTTTCTAACTAAATCGCCCAACCCTGATCTTTCTTTAAGATCGAAAACAGTATAAACCAATTCATATTCAAACTCGCCTGATTCACTATAAATTTGGCGAGTAAGAAATACATAGTACAGAGTTGCATCTCCCGGTGCAGGTACGATAAGTGAAGATTGTGTTGAACCTTCAGAGCCACCAATATCCGTTGCGAATTCATTACCTTCTCTGTCGTACATGGCTTCACCATCCGTATAGAAAATTGGGTTCCCATTATCATCACAGTAAATAGCACAACCTTCAGGTGTTTGCATCTGATTACCGCCATTGAATATATTCGGATCACCAAATGGGATAGGTGCTATGGGTCCAGGTGGGTTTTCAGATATGGGGTTAAAATCTATACCGGCATTATTCCCAAAATACCAGATAAAAGCGCGCTGTTCAATAGCGCGATATTCTACCACTTGCAATGGAGCATACGCTTCACAACCATTGGGGTCTGTACCAATCACATAGTAATTACCAGGCTCTGAAATAGTTGTAGTGGGTCCATCGGTATCTTGGTTTGACCATCTGAACGTAACAGAATTAGCATTTGAGCCTGATGCTTGGGCCGTATATGTTGCAGGGAAGTCTTCAGCGCAAAGTGTATCTATTTGTGGGAATCCTGCTATTTGAATATCAAAGTCGGTCATATTAATAGTCTTCGTTACGTTGCTTGCCACTCCATTGCTAAAAGCAACAAGTGTAACATCAAACGGGCCACCTGCGGCATATGTATTTACCGGAGTTAGTAGCCTGGAAAAATTACCATCACCAAAATCCCATGCCACACTATCCGCGGGCGGGTCAATTAATGGGAAGAAAAGCGTTGGAACATTCGCACAAATTCCAGCAAAATCAAAATCAAGAATGGTCATGGGGTCATATTGAGGTAGAAATGCAGGAAACTGTTGCGCAGCGTAATTTGCATTTCCAATAGGTGTTGGATCATAGAATGTTTGAGCAACAGTAGTGTCCGGGTCATTTATTCTTCCTACCCTAAACTGACCGCTTGCTGCTTGATACAAATGGTATATTGTACTATCAGGCCCCATTTGCAAACCAAAACTTCTTGAAAGATTTTGCCCGGATACAGGTCTTAATCTTGGTGGTGTATCAGTAAAATTAATTTGCATTAAAGAATCTGTAGGATCACCAAAATTACCCGATAGATAAAGGATGTCTCCATTATTATTCCACTCTGTATCGTAAATATTATATAATTCACCACTAACATTCGTGTTAGCAATGGTAGAAGTTAACGCAAGATTTCCATTAGTTCGGTCAATAGTTAAAATGGCTACTTCTTCAGCAGGGTTTGCCGGAGCCACGGCTATCTGGTTTGTAGCACTATTAAAGGAAAAGTTAGCTACCGATGTAGGTGCACCTACTACAGCTTGTGTGTTTGTTGAAATTGCTCCGGTATTGTCGATGCCCGTTACATTGTAAGTATCAGCAGTTTCATCATATGTTAATAGCCAAAAGCCATCCAGTACATCATTTGGAATAACTATCATTCCCTCAGACAAAGAACCGGAAGGTAAATTAGCTATGTCATTTATCGGAGTTACTAGGTTTCCCTGGCCGGGAGCCGGAAATCCAGGGGTGAGGCCACTATTCTGACTTCGATCAAAAACAGACCTTCTAATCTGTGATCCGTCATTCGTAAATATATAGTACTGCAAGGAATCGGCCGGGTTAGCACATATTACAACTCCCTGGTTAAATGTATTGTTTCCAATTAAATTTGGAGAAAGAGCATTATCAAAAGGATCAAAAACGGTTATTCCATCCGTGTAAAAGAGAAGGGCACCTGAAACAGGATCTGTCGCCACCGCACTACCACCTGTACCTAAAGGGTTTGGCAGATTTACGTTCTCTGTGGTTAAGTTGGGCCTAACAAATCGGAAATTTCTATTATTACTGCCAAAAAACCAGTTGAGGCCGGAGTATCCCTGCGCTAAAACTTGTCCTAAACTACCAACTACAAACACTAAGAGCAGAATACCTCTGCGTAATTTTTGATTGAGCATGCCCACAAATGATTTTTCTATATTTAACTGATTTAGTTGGTTCCGATTGTTTAGTTGTACATTAATTTTTTAACAACTCCAATTACTAAATTATACAATAAACGGTAAAATGCCGTTATAGCGTTCGAGTAACTTAGTTTATCCAGTGAGACAATTCCATTGTTCCATGGCCTTTGGCTGACAAAAGCGCAGCTTTGTCAGGATAAATTCTTACTAATTCTCATCTTAATGATGAGTTTTCCTTCATTAACTAACCCAATTAGGGTGAGTTAGTAAGGGATTATTTTAAATGTTACTCATGTTTTTAATAATTAAGACTTATTTTGCTATTTAGAGCAAAAAAACAGACCAATACCTATGGTTAAAAGCGTAGCTGTTTTCTTAGTATGTATGCTGTCCTTATCGTTAAAGGTAACTGGACAAGACCCCCAATTTTCGCAATTTTACTCAGCTCCACTTTACTTAAACCCTGCATTTGCAGGTGCTACCCAGCAATCACGTGTTGGAATAAACTACAGAAATCAATGGCCCTCTATCGAGGCTAATTTTGTGACTTTTTCAGCTTATTACGATACGTATCTGGAGGATATGAATAGCGGTGTTGGGTTTTTGATCATGCGTGATACAGAAGGCCAGGCAGGATTAAAATCTACGATGGTAGGCGTGCAGTATGCATACCAACTTTATTTAACCGAATGGTTAACCTTCAGGCCAGGTGTTCAGGTAGGTTTCTATAACAGAAATGTGAATTTTGCAGACCTTACTTTTGGCGACCAGTTCAACCCTGATACAGGCGAGATCGATAACCCATCAGCCGAAACGTTTGGAAACCTTTCTAAAAACTTTTTCGATTTATCTTTTGGTGGTGTCCTTTATACCAGCAACGCCTGGTTTGGAACAACAGTAAATCATATAAATACACCAAATCAGGCTTTTGAAGAAAGTGCTGATCCTAAAGAATTACCGATTAAAACTTCTTTTCATGGTGGCTATAAAGTATTATTTAAACCTGGAGTAATGGGTACTGGAATGTTTGCTAGACCACAGGAAAGAAGCTTAACGCCCACTTTTCAATATAAATCTCAAGGAGAGTTTGATCAATTAGATTTAGGGTTATACCTCACTTTGGAACCATTAATATTTGGAACATGGTACAGAGGTTTGCCAACTAAATCACTAGAAGGATTCAATAACAACGAATCGATTGTATTTCTAGTTGGTTTTACTAAGCAAGGTAAGGATGATGTGTTGAATATTGGCTACAGTTACGATTATACTATATCACAATTAGGAGCAGGTAGCGGAGGAGCACATGAAGTATCTATATCCTATTCATGGAACAACAGGGATCCGCGTAAGCCACCTAAGCACGTAATGCAAATTCCTTGTCCGGATTTTTAAACAGCAGTAAAATGGGTAGAAAAAACGATTGGAAACGAAGAGATGGGGTAGTTTACTCAACAAGTGACAACTACGATTATAGCTACGAAGGTGATGAGCAACAAGAAACACTTTCTCCCAACGAACAAAACCTTAAAGTACTTTTAGATAAAAAAGCTCGTGGCGGAAAGCAGGTTACCTTGGTGGAGGGGTTTGTTGGTTCGGAGGATGATCTGAAGGAATTAGGCAAACTTCTAAAATCTAAATGTGGTGTAGGTGGCTCTGCTAAAGATGGTGAAATACTTATCCAGGGCGACCATCGACAAAAAGTAGTTGAAATTCTACAGAAAGAAGGCTACAGAGCTAAAAAATCAGGTGGTTGAGTTGTCAGGTTCAGTCCTCTAATATCTCATTTCAGTAAGCCAAAAGTCTAGTGCATCTAATATATATGTCCGCAAAGCTCTCTTTTTCAGTTATTAGCAGTATGGAAATGATTGACAACGTAATTGATTTTGTGGAGCGAAGAAAGAAAGACATTCTTCTATTGATAGGTTTAGTGGTAGCAATGCTTATCGCCACCAGTAACTTAATGGCTCAAAATACAGAGGGGTATATGTATGGTAAGGTGTATACCAGAGATAATCAATATACCGGACAAATAAGATGGGGCGATGAAGAAGCCTACTGGCATGATCATTTCAATGCTGCCAAAATAGAAAATCCATACGGCAGAGATTTGGATAGATATAGAGAGAAGAATAACGACTCCTGGAGAGATATCGATTGGAGAATATCATCTATTTGGGAAGATAAAGCCCAGACTGTGCACCAGATTAGCTTACAATTTGGTGATATTCAAGAGATAAAAAATTATGGTGATGATCGTGTTACTGTAAAGTTAAAAAATGGGGAAGAATACAAAGTAAGTGGCAGAGGATATAACGATGTTGGTACGGAGATTCAGGTGGTAGATGCCGAGCTTGGTAAAATTGGTATTGATTGGAATAGAATGGTGAAGGTAGAATTTTTGCCTACACCTAAAAATCTTAAAGATGGTTTTGGAAAGCCTTTATTTGGAAAGGTAGAAACTTATAGAAAAGGTACGTTCGAAGGATTTATTGAGTGGGATCATGACGAACGCTTTACTTCAGAGCGCTTAGATGGTGATACTCGTGATGGTGATGTTTCAATTAATTTTGGCAATATAAAATCCATAGAAAGAAGAGGGAGTGGAAGTATGGTAAATACTAAGTCTGGCAGAGAACTTTATATGACTGGCTCCAATGATGTAAATGATGGAAACAGAGGTATTTTGATTGCGGTTGATGGAGTGGGTAAAATCGATGTGTCGTGGAGAGATTTTGTAAAAGTAGATTTTGAAGAAGCAAAAAGCTCAGGCCAGCCATATTCAAATTATACAACTCCCAGAGGATTAAAGGGGAAAGTAGTGAAATATCGTGGAGGAGAGGTCTCTGGTAAAATAGTTTTCGATTTAGACGAAACTCTAGAGGTAGAACTATTAGAAGGAAAAGATGATGAAATCGAGTATAAAATCCCATTCAGAAATATCAAGAGCATTACTCCTAAAAACTATAACTTCTCAACAGTAGTGTTGAGAAATGGCAAAGAGCTTTTGCTGGGAGATCAGCGCGATGTGTCAGCTGATAATTCCGGCTTGCTTATCTATACCGATGGGAGCAGCACGCCAGAATACGTAGAATGGAAGAATGTTACTGAAATTGTTTTTGAATAGCCTATTTTAGTGATTCAGGAAGCTCAGTCTGTTGAAAAGAATTCATTACATCCTAATTATAGTTACCTGCTTATTAGCACTAATAGGCGGATACCTTTATTACACAGATGCTCCACTGGATGTGTATTACACAGTAGGTTGGATGTTAGCCGTTCTGGCACTTTTAATTGGAGGTAATGGGCTTATTTCCTACCTCTTTGACAAAAAATTACCGTGGTTAAGGTTTGGAGCCAGAAGACTCATCGCTCATTTATTTTTAGGGGTCATCTATTCACTCATCATTATAAATGTGGCTTATCTGGCATTTAAACTATTACTAACGAATGAACCACCTACGGAAGTTCAATTGGCAGTAACCAATGCATATGGTATTGTAATTTTCATTCCACTTTTCTCTATTTACTTCAGCTTTCATTTTTTGAAATCATGGCAAAAGTCAGAATTGCAAACCGAGCAGTTCAAAAAGGAAACACTCAAGTTTCAACTTGATAATTTGAAGAGTCATTTAGATCCACATTTTTTATTCAATAACCTCAATATTCTTTCTTCTTTGATAGATTATAGCCCAAAAGAGTCGAAAGTGTTTTTGGATAAGTTCGTAGATGTTTACCGATCGATATTGAAAACTAAAGATGAAGATCTGATAGAGCTGAGAGATGAAATGGAAGTGATAGATTCCTACATCTATCTACTAAAAACGCGGTTTGAAGAAAATGTACAGTTTGAATTGAATGTAGATAAATCGGCATTAGCAAGAATGTTGCCTCCATTAACAATACAAATGCTGCTAGAAAATGCCATTAAGCATAATGTAATTAGTGAAAAACGACCGCTCAAAATATCCATTAAATCTGCAGAGGATTATCTTGTGGTAAGTAATACCCTTCACCTCAAACCCAAGGAGTTGGTGGATGAAAATGGTAGTGGTATTGAAAATATTAAAAAGCGGTATAGCCACTTTACTAATTCAGAAGTTATTGCTGATAAGGGTGAATCTGAATTTATAGTAAAGGTGCCTTTGCTGGAATTAGAAACTATTTAGACTCATGAAAGTAGTAATCATAGAAGACGAATCATTAGCCGGTAAGAAAATTGAAAGCTTACTTTCAGAAATAGATTCTACCATTAAGGTGCTTACTACCTTGAAATCGGTTGAAGGTGCTTTGGAATGGTTTAATGAAAATCCTAACCCTGATTTAGTAATTAGCGATATCCGGTTGCTTGATGGTATCAGCTTCGAAATCTTCGATCAGATCGATTATTCTAATCCGGTAATATTTACAACCGCTTATGATCAATACGCCATAAAGGCTTTTGATGTTAATAGTGTCGATTATTTACTAAAGCCTGTTCAGAAAGAAAAACTTGAAAAAGCATTGGGAAAACTAAAAAGTAACAAAAGCTCCAATGTGCCTTTTGATGAATTGATGGCCGTTATCCAGAATCAGCAGAAAGAGTATAAATCCAGGTTTATGATTAAAACAGGCCAGAAAATATTAGCTGTACCTGTTGACAAGATTGCCTATTTCTTCAGCCAGAATAAACTTACCTATATTGTTGCACAGGATGGTAAAAAGTACCCTTATGATCAAACACTAGAGGAAGTAGATCAACAAATAGACCCTAAATTATTCTTTCGGGCCAACAGAAAATATATTACCCGATTCTCATCAATTAGTGAAATACATCCCTATTTCAAAGGAAGGATCAAGATTAATCTATCTCCGGAAGCTGATGATGAAATTGTAATCAGCTCAGAGCGCACTCCGGAGTTTAAGAAGTGGTTGGATCAGTAGTTACTTAAATAGTTTACTTAGGTTTAAGCCTAAGTTAAAAGAGCCGATTACTCCAAACTCACTTCCTGAAACAGTTCTTTTTTCTATTACGGTATTATTAAAATTTCTGGTGTAATTATCTTGTTCATAAACTTGAAGTCCTAATCCTAGACTTAATCCGAAAGAAACCGTTCCGTTTCGCTGAATACCCCATACTGGCCCAATTGATAACCCTCTTCTGTTATTAAAAGCATGAGAAATACTCTCTTCACCACTTATCGATGTGAACGTATAATTGGTCATTAAAGCCAGGTAGTTGCCTGAATTGAAATCTATATTTTTATTTAATAAGGCTCGTTTTTCTAAGTTGTAATAATATCTAAACTGTGCAGTTACAAATGGTTTGATGTATAGCTCAGCGTATTTTTCTCCATTAATTTCCTCTATATAGTAATTGAACCCTAAGGCAGTATATACATACCCGTCAGATTATCAGAAAGGGGAGTTTCGTAGCTTATTCCTGGCGGTAGTAAACTTAAGCTTGTAACGTTTCGTAATTCAGGTTTTTTATTTTCCTGAGCGAATGATGTTAAACCAAAAAAAAAAATATTAATAAAGCAAGATTTTTCATAGCTGCAAATATATAATTAAAGTGTAAACAGTGTAGTCAATGAAATTCAAAAATTGCTAGAGCTCAATGTGCAGACACACAATATTATTTGATAATTATTACAAAATTATTCAGTTCTCCCTTTTCCCGATTCAGTAGTATCATAGTCCGACTCGTCAGGTTTCTATATTAATGTGTGGTTAGTCTTATCATATTTGAGTCATCAATGGCACTTTCAAGGTCATAAACTCAAAACAACAAAAGGTCAAAAAACAACAAATGATTATGAAAACGACTAACAACATTCTCGCTCTGGTTCTTGTGTTCATAGCTTCAATAGCAACGGCACAAGACCAGAGTTTTATTTATGGAAAGGTTACTACCATCGATGGTAAAACTTTTGAAGGCCCAATCAGATGGGGAAAAGAAGAGGCTTATTGGACAGATATGTTCAACACTGCCAAAGAAGAAAATGACAATCTAAAATATTTATCCAGAGATCAGATGGATGAATTGGAAGAGCGTTACTATCGTTCGCATACTAGCTGGGGAGAAAGATGGGGCGACCGTTGGGAAGACAAATTTGGCAACTGGTTTAATGTAAGATGGGAAGATGAAGACAAAAAACACCAACATCAGTTTGTTTGCCAATTCGGAGATTTAAAATCTGTCAGACCTACAGGCAGGGAAAGAGCTGAGGTGGTACTTCAAAACGGTCAAAAATTTGAAGTAGATGGTCAAGGTTATAACGATGTTGCTACTGATGTTAAAATCAGAGATAAAGAAATAGGCGAAATTAAATTGGATTGGTCAAGAATTGATATAGTGGAGTTTATGAGTACACCATCAAAACTTAACGACAAATTTGGAGAACCACTTTATGGTACGGTAGAAACGTATGGAGGAACATTTACAGGTTTCGTGCAGTGGGATCATGACGAAAGAGTGAGCACTGACAAGCTGGACGGAGACACTGAAGATGGAGATGTATCTATTGAATTTGGCAATTTAAAGTCGATTGAAAGAGAAGGGTTTAGAAGCGTTGTAGTGCTTAAGTCAGGTCGTGAAATGGAATTAAGAGGCAGCAATGATGTGAATTCTGATAATAGAGGTATTGTTGTAACCAGCGAAAAACTAGGCAGGGTGGATATTCCTTGGAGAGAATTCAAGAAAGTAACTTTTAGCTCGGTAAATGAAAAACCTAAGTCTTACGATAGCTTCAAAGATCAGAATGAGATAACAGGTACTGTCAAAACTACAGATGGTCAAACCTTAAAAGGAAAACTAATATTTGATCTTGATGAGGAGTACAACTATGAAGTAGTTCAGGGTATGAATGATGATATAGAGTACGTAATACCATTTAGAAGTATAAGCAGAATAGCTCCTAAGAATTACGATAACAGCAGCATTACTTTGAAAAATGGAGAGTCATTTACGTTAGGTGAATCTCAGGATGTGACAGACAAAAATACAGGAATATTGGTCTTCCAGGATAAAAACAACCCAACGTATGTAGTGTGGGAAAAAGTGGAAGAGGTGTCATTCAACTAGTAAACTAAGCAGTAAAAACTTAAAAGGCATGCGCTTGTGAGCGGATGCCTTTTTTGATATAAAAAAATAAGCTTAATTTGAATGAATGATTAAAAACTTAAGCTAACTTGGTTGCCTAATTTACTTACTAACTGATGGCCACAACTCTTCTTATTTATATTGTCATTGCGGCCGTTGGATTATGGCTTTTCTTCTACATTTTTCCAATTAACCTCTGGGTTACTGCTCTTTTTTCAGGTGTTAGAGTCAATTTATTCGACTTGGTTTTTATGAGATTTAGAAAAGTGTCACCCGGCCTTATCGTAAACTCCATGATTACAGCCACAAAAGCAGGAATTACTGGGGTAACTACTAATTTACTTGAAACCCATTTTCTTGCACATGGTAACTTAAGTGCCGTAATTAAGGCGTTAATTGTAGCGGATAAGGCTCAATTAAATCTTTCGTTTAAACAAGCAACAGCCATTGATTTAGCCGGTAGAGATGTACTTAATGCTGTCCAGGTGTCGGTAACTCCTTATGTGGTTATAGTGCCGTCTATAACTGGTGTATCTATTGATGGAATTCAGTTGATTGCGGAAGCGAGAGTAACGGTGAGAACCAATTTGCAAAGATTAGTAGGTGGAGCAGGCGAAGAAACCATTAAGGCCAGAGTAGGGCAGGGAATAATTTCATGCATTGGTACAACCAAGAGTTATTTAGAAGTATTAGAAAACCCTGAGAGTATCTCTAAAGCGGTATTAGCTAACGGATTGGATGCCGGTAAAGCTTATGAAATACTATCAATTGATATCGAAGATATTAATATTGGACATAACATTGGCGCAGGACTGCAAATTGATCAGGCGATTGCTGATTTAAAAATTGCCAAAGCGAAAGCGGAGGAGAAAAGAGCAATGGCCGTGGCGCTAGAGCAAGAATGGATTGCCAAAGTACAAGAAGCAAAAGCACTGGTTATTGAGGCCGAAGCGCTAGTTCCACAAGCCATGTCAGAAGCATTTAGGAAGGGGACTCTATTTGCACCACCAAAACCACTTGCACCGATAAAGAAAAAGTAGGCGGATCGATTATTTTATTCTGGCAATAACTGCATTAGGGTTTTGTAATCCTGCAGTTTTCGATTTGATTAAATCCATTACATAATTGCCTTCATAGTCAAAAAGCTTGACAGAAGAAGTTCCTCCATCGCCAATTGCAATCAAATTCTCATTTATTTCCAGTATTCCTTCTGGTTTAAGTAAGTTTTTAGGAATTAGTGTTTTAACAAGTTTACCCTGTGAATCGAATTGTTTCGCATTATCTCCTGTCCAGTCCAATACATTAAGATTTCCATGTTGATCGAACCATATATTTGTTGGACCTTGAATTTCTGTGGTAAATCTTCCCAAATCTTCCCCATCTACATCAAAATAATTAATATATCCCCCACCAAATGATGATACATAAAGTTTTCCGTCAGCATCCCAATCCATACCAATTGCTTGTGATATACCGCTAGAAGTGAATTCATCTTTAAAAGAACCATCAAGATTATATCTGGAAATGGGCTTGTTGCCATTCCATTGTGCCACATATAAATAGCCATCTTCACCTACTTTCATTCTTGTAGGACCGCTTAGGTCTACAGCAAAATCGCCTAAATACGAACCATCTGTAATTTTGTACTTTGTTATTTTGTTAGAGTTTAAATTTGAAACTAAAACTACTCCCTGATTTTCAAGAAATACAATATCCTGGGGCCAGTCAAGATTTGAATTTATATATACATCTGTCGTGTTTGAAACTGGGTCATATTTTAAAATTTTAAAGTTACCGGCAGAGAAACCAGCAGCATCACTAACAAATATTTCTATACCACTTGGAAGCAATGAGCTTAAAGAAGGACCAGATTCTTCTGAATCGCAGCTAGAAAGAATAGCCGCAGTCATTAAAACAATCAGTAAACGTTTCATATGCAGGTTGGATTTGGATTGACCAGCAATTTCAAGCAATTATGATTGATTTAAAAGCCCCGCTTTACGTGATTTATTGATCATTAAACCATTCTTTGAAAGTATTTACCTTCTCTCGGCTAACAATTATTTCCTTGTCGATTTCAATATTGGTAAAAACTTTAAGTCGGCTGTTAGAGAAAACAACCACATCAGTGATGGCTTCAATGTTTAATATGAATGACCGATTGGCTCGGTAAAAAGATTTAGGGTCAAGTAATTCATCTAGTTCTTCCAACGTATAATCAATGATGAATTTCCTATTCTCATTGGTAACAAGATATACATCTCGTCCTTCCGCATAAAAAAATGCTATGTCTTTAGTGGTTATTGACCTAATATGCTCACCCAACTTAACCATAAACCTTGTTTTAAACGCCTTTTGATGTAACTGTGATAGTACTTCATTTAAGTTTATTGGAGGGCTGGATAGGTTATTTTTTAAACTCTGGAATTTATTAATCGATTTTTCAAGATCTTGATATGTGATCGGTTTCAATAAATAATCAATACTGTTTACTTTAAATGCTTCCAAAGCGTATTCATCAAATGCTGTGGTGAATATTACAGGCTTTTGCACTTCTACCTGATCGAATATTTCAAAGCTTTTACCATCTAAAAGCTGAATATCCATAAAGATCAGGTCAATACTATCTTGATTAATTTGTAACCAGGAAACACTTTCAGATACCGTTTGGAAAATGGTTTTAACAGAAACGGGTTCAGGCAATCTTTGTAAATACCTTACAAGCTTTTCAGCTGCTGGTTTTTCATCTTCTATAATTAAAGCCTGCATTAGTTCTTAATAGTCTCAGTTTCTGTAGAAGTATTCATTTCCACTTCTAATAAAGGAATTTTAATATAATTTATGCCATAAGCACTTATTTCTATTACCGGCTTATCACTGTAAATGGAATAAGATTCCTCTAAACTCCGTTTGAAATTGTTTGTAGCATATTTTAGTTTATTGTTCTGCTTATGTTCAAGTACAATATATCTTTCTTCATTATCAAGGGTGATTTTGATGGCGAGCGGTGAATAGCTCGTAATGATGGAGTTTCGAATAATATGCTCCACTAAATTTGGCAGCGTGCCTGGAATAATAAACGTTTCCTTCATATCTTCCCCTAATTCAGATACCAACGATATTGCATTCTGATTTTTCTTTTGAAGTAAATAAACAATTGATTCAGCAGCTATTAAATCTTCTTTAATGGTAACAAACTCCACTTTTCTATGGCTTAAAATATAGCGATATACTAATGATAGTTGGTCTATGTAGTCGTCAGTTTCTTCTACATTTTTGTGAGCCAGTGTTATCAGGGTTTCTAGACAATCATATAAAAGATCCGGATTTACTTCATTCTTAAACTGATTGAATTCACTCTCCAATGATTCAGTTAAAAGCCGTTCTTCCAGGAGCCTGTTTTTATTCTGCTTATGCAAATAAACCTGGCTAACGAATAGAAGATTATATAGTAAGCTAAAAAAGCCAAATGTAGTATTGAAAATTAAAAGTTGATTGTCTGCTATGCTAAATTCTAAGACAAACTTAAAATAGGCAGAAACTGATGCTGCTGTGATGAACACCCCTGTTAGAGTACTTAGAAAGATAAATAGGGGTAAGCTTTTAATGTATTTCTGAAAGGTAAAAGAAAAAAGTCTTAATGCTTCAAACACCAGGTAAGCAATACCAATACACACATATACTTCCTGCCCAATAAATATATCACTTAGGTTGCTAACCTCATTATTCAATAAAAGTATCAGCAGATAGATCACTATACCCGTAAATGGCGGTATCAGTAACCTAAAGAAGCCGTTATAAATGATTAACGTCTTCATTGGACTTGTTTATCAGCGTTTTTAACAACGGGCAATGCAACAGAATATTTATGGTTATTACTTATTCTGATTTTATCTTTTGTAAGATACTCATACCGCTTTTCGATGTTTTGAAGACCAACGTGAAATGAGTTTACATTTGATGGAGTTGTTGTTTTAGTATTAATAACATTGAGATGAGTGTTATCTGTCGTTCCAATATAAATATGAAGGGGTTCAGATTCGGTGATAACATTATGTTTTACGGCATTCTCTACAAGCATTTGAAGAGTTATGGGTGGTATTTTCGAATCCATAATGCTTGATGGAATATTAATATCCAATTTTAAATTACTTTGAAATCTTACCTGAAGTAAGTAGTTGTATGATTTAACAAAGTCGATTTCTTCTTGCAGTGATACATACTTCTTGTTGTTATTTTTAAGTATGTATTGGTAAGTGTTGGCCAACCTTCTAATAAAATCTTCAGCCATGTTTGCATCTTTAAATACGAGTGAGGAGATGGTGTTTAAACAATTGAACAAATAATGTGGGCTCAGCTGACTTTTTAGCGTCTCAAATTGCAACTCCAAATAGTTACGTTGGGCTTTGGCGCTCTCAACTTGCGAAAAGGTATAATGGAAGTATGAGTAAAAAGCGAAGTTGAAAATCGTAAATATCACTACTGATATGAGTAAGATAATGGAGAGCTTGCTGATGAAGTCTGTATTAATTTTTATGGAACTCATTAAGTTGTTCTCAAAAAGACCCAGTTCATTACAGAAAAAACCAACAACAAATACGGCTGAATAAGTAGTGAAAATATTAAGCAACAAGCCGGATGTGAGTCTCACTGATAAGTTGTTTATCCAGCTTATCCGTTTATCTAACAATTTGTTAGTAAAGATTAAGGCCAGCCCAATGATGTTTGCATTAATGACGAAATAAAATAACCACAAATAAGTATTCGTTAGATCAGGCAGTGTGGCCGTTTCGCTGTAGTATAAGAAATAGAAAACGGCAATTCCACTTATAGAACTAACCAGCAAACTAATTCTTAGTTTCTTAATGAGTGTCACCAGCTTTGAAAGAGATAGTCGCATGCCAGGCTTAAATTAGTCATTATTCTTATGACTGTGAAGCCCGGCATGCTGGGTTGTTATTAAGAGTTAATTAATGGCTTTAACTGTTCTGCCATAGTAAGTGTCGGAACTAATAGATTTTGCTGCACTTCTGTAGGCAGATTTTACTTCTTCATCAGCGTTTCTTACCTGACTCGCCAAAGATTGCAATGCTTCAGAAGCGTAATAATCGCTATCAATGCTTTCACAAGCTTTTATTAATTCAATCAGAGCCGCTTTTTCATAATTTGAATTTTTCGCTCCATCTTTTATCACCTCACAGGCATAATTAGAAGACCCCATGTTACTAATTGTATTAGCTACTTCTTTAATCGCATCAAGCGGAAGTTGTTGGCTCTTTAACATATTAGAAAGTACGGCTGCTTTATAGTAATCAGAACTCATATGCTCATCGAGCAATTCAGCGACCATCTTAGATGTAACACCTTTCACATTATTACTCAGCATATCTTCTAAAACTTCAGCCATATAATAGTCTGAGTTAATAGAGCCAATAGCATTTACAATTGAGTTAAACGATTTGTCGGACAAACCTCTGGTTTTCATTGCCTTGCTTAATACCTGTGCTTGATAGTAATCAGAGTCAATATCATCCGTAGAGCTAATAATTAAACTTATTCTGTAGTCGTTCAGGTTATTCATATCAAGTGCTTCTTCCAGCACTGTTGCATGATAATAATCGGAGCCAATGTTACTCGATGCTTCAACTATTTTGGCCAAAAGCTCGTCAGTAATTTCAACATCTTTTAGAGCACCGGTGTAGATTGTAGATGCGTAGTAGTCGCTATCAATTCTCGAGGCAGCCTCAAAATAGGCCATGCTTAATTCTTTATCTTTAATAAACCGGTCTGCCACATCTTTTAACAAAGAGGATTTGTAGTAATCAGAAGAAATTTCTTTGCATAACTCCACAAGGCTATTCTTCAACTGATCTTTGGAAAGGTCTTTTCTGTTCAGAAGCAGTTTTCCATAAACATTTTGTACGTGATTGCCGTCAAGCCTGGAAATTTCATTCATTACAGCTCGCACGCCACCCTGATTGAAATATCGATTTATTCTATCCTCAGCGGCAATAGGGCTGGACCTTACAATGTCTGGGAGAATTTCAGCTAACCATTTTTTTCCATCCGGTTCAAAAGCAACTTTTTGCCTGCCTTCATAATACTCTTTTACCAGCTTGCCTTCCTTTTTTTCGATAACAATGGCGCGCTTACTTCCAAAGGTTGTTTTACTAATTTCTAGATAGCCACCTGCAGAAATATCAGTAACGTCAGTGTCAGAATCATTCACTTTAATTTCGCCACGATACTCAAGTTCGAAACTTTTGAGTCCGCTGAATGAAACGGACTTGGAGTGGTACTTGCCACTTCGTGAATCAGCGTCATATTTTTCTGACTCATGAATTGTTAATTGTCCGTAACTCTGGTTGACCGCCAGAATTAGTACAAGACCTATTAGTTTGAGTTTTTGACCTAATGTGTTCATGTTGTTATTGTTGTTTTATCATCAGTACGATACAATGATCTTGTTTTGTTGCCACACATTATAATTAGATGTAGTGAAGTGTAGAATTAATGTATTGAACTGTAGGCCGCTTACCGATCAAATAAAAATCCCAACCCAATACCTCTTTTTTCGTGAATAGCCAGCATGAAAGTGAAAGCATTTTATTGTTCCGTGATATTACTATTGGTAACAATAGGCTGTGAAAGTCCGGCACAAAAGTTAAGTCCAGAAGAATATGAAGAGGATATTGAATATCTGAAATTGAATTTGGAGAAATATCATGCTGGCTTATATCTGCATCAATCCAAAGAGGAATTTAATACTATTAGCAATCGAATAGCTTCAAACTATATTAATGGAAGTTATGTAGAACTAGTACAGAACATTACAGCTCTTACAGCAGCAGTTAAGTGTGGTCATACAAGAATGAGAATGCCGCCAGCCATTTCTGATTCGATTTTTTCTACATTTCGATATTTACCTTTTAATGTAAAATACTTGAGTGATCGGTTATTTATTGCCAAAAGTTTAATTGATGGAATAAATAGAGGCGATGAAATATTGTCAATCAATGGAAAAACCATTTCTGAAATTAACAATCTCATTTTTCCTCATGTAGCATCCGATGGTAATAACCTCACAGGTAAGTTCAGGTCTACGGAAGTTCTTTTCCGATATCGATACCCATTGTATGTGGAGCCAACCGTGACTCATTACCAAGTCTTATTAATTGATGGCAATGGAGATGAACTAAAGAAGGAATTTCCGGGGTTCACTATGGAAGAAGTGACCGCGCTATTTGAAAGCAATAGCAATGAACCTGAACTGTCATTAAATAATCATGGAGCATATAGCATTTTAAGAATTTCAACCTTTGGAAGCAGTGAGCTGAATTCTGCCGGTTATGACTATTACGATTTCTTGGATGAAGCATTTAAGAAGATTCAATCGCAAAATGTTGAGAATTTGATTTTGGACCTTCGTGATAATGGCGGTGGAGATGATAACTATGGCGCTAAATTAGTTTCCTATTTAATGAATAAAGATTTCAATTACTTTGAATCGATAACTGTAACAGAAGATTATAGCGGCTATGGTAGAATTGCAAATCGTGATGGCAAGCGTTTAATGACTTCCCATAAAGGATTATCTACTTGGAAGCCTGATAAGAATGCTTTTATAGGCAATTTGTATATATTAATTAATGGCAATAGCTTTTCAACTTGTGCGGATGTTGTTTCTGTATTACACCATAATGGAAGAGGCCTATTAATTGGAGAGGAAACAGGCGGTGGCTATAATGGCAATACCAGTGGCAGCACAGATAGAATAACCTTACCAAATTCCAAGATAGAAGTGGCCATACCTATGTGGTGTTATAAAACAGCTAATGGATATGACACTTTTCAACATCATGGCGCAATGCCACATAAAAAAGTAATCCCTTCCAGAAAACAATTCATAGAAGGGATTGATGCTGAGTTGAGTGTAGCTCAAGAATTAATCAACAATAATTAAGGTAAACTAGCTTGAAAATCTGCATATCCTGAATTTACCAGTAAATCTGTATCACACGAAAGAGTTTGTGCCTTGGCGACAATATCCGCTATACGAGTATCAGGGCTAGGATGTGTACTTAAAAACTCAGGAGTACCACCAGTTTGTCCTGAATCCTCTAATTTTTGGAAGAAATTTTTAACTCCATCGCAGGCATATATGGTATTGGCGTTGTATTCAACTGCTCTTGCGTCTGACTCTGATTCAAATTCCCTACTGAAACTTAATCCTGCTACAGAACCCGCCACCTGGCCAGCTATTGTAGCCAACTGACTCGCATTCTCTCCTAAAATGATGCTTAACAAGATTTGAACTCCATATTGTTTTTGCAGATTTCTACTTGTGTGTCTTAAATCAGCATGCGCAATTTCATGCCCAATTACACCTGCAAGATCATCAGCATTGTCGAGATATTTTATCAAACCAGTATATACATAAATATACCCTCCTGGCGTAGCAAACGCGTTCAATACATCACCTTCAAGTAATGTTACTTCCCAAACAAATTCTTCTCTGTAGGCCACATCACCATTATCTAAAATCTCAAGTACCATAGCATCTAAATAACTGTAAGCCTCTGGGTAATCAGCCCGCGCCATTTTAACATACTGTGGGTCATTATTTATTTGCTCTGCTACCTGTGCTCCTAAATCAATATCATTTTGCACCGAGAAAAGGACCAAATTATTATTTTCATCGCAGGCACTAAACAAAATCATGCCGCACAGAACAATAGCACTAAGTGAGTATCGAAATATCTTTATCATAACATCAAATTTAATTCATTTGCAAAGGTATTGAAAGCACTAAACAAATATTGATCCAACATCATGGTTTTTATTGTTAGTAATTAATAGTATTTCTTAGTGAGCATACTATTTTTGCAACATGGCCGAGCAAATACTTATCCTTGATTTTGGCTCACAATATACCCAACTGATCGCTCGTAGGGTAAGAGAGCTCAATGTTTACTGCGAAATTCATCCCTACAATAACATCCCGGAGTTAACCGATGATGTGAAAGGTGTGATATTATCAGGTAGTCCGTGTTCTGTGAGACAAGAAGATGCACCTGACATTGATCTTAACTTATTCAAGAAAAAGGTGCCTTTATTGGGTGTTTGCTACGGGGCACAACTAATGGCTCAAAAGGGTGGAGGCAAGGTATTACCTTCTAAAATCAGAGAGTACGGTCGTGCTAAATTAGCCAAGCTAGATCAGCACAATGAATTGATGAAAGAAATAGCCATTGATTCTGTAGTCTGGATGTCGCATAGCGATACCATTGCAGAGCTTCCTGAAAACTTTAAAGTTATTGCCAGCACATCCTCGGTAGAAGTTGCTGCTTTCAAGGTGGATGGTGAAGAAACGTATGGCATTCAGTTTCACCCAGAAGTAACACATTCGGCTCAAGGGAAAGAGCTATTACGAAATTTTGTGGTTCATATTGCAGGTTGCGCGCAAGATTGGACTCCAGACATTTTTGTTGAATCCACTGTAGAAGAATTAAAGGCCAAACTCGGTAATGATAAAGTAGTAATGGGCTTATCAGGTGGAGTTGACTCTTCTGTAGCAGCCACGTTGATCCATCAAGCAATCGGGAAAAATCTTTATTGCATATTCGTGGATAATGGCTTGTTAAGAAAGAATGAGTTTGAAGATGTACTTGATTCTTACAAGCACATGGGCCTAAATGTGAAGGGAGTTGATGCTAAACAGAAATTCTACGATGCCTTAAAAGATATAACGGATCCGGAAGCTAAAAGAAAGGCTATTGGAAGAGTATTTATTGAGGTGTTTGATGATGAGTCACATAAAATTGATGGCGTTAAATGGTTAGGTCAGGGAACAATATATCCTGATGTTATTGAGTCTGTTTCTGTAAAGGGACCTTCAGCGACTATTAAATCTCATCATAATGTAGGTGGTTTACCTGATTTTATGAAATTGAAGGTTGTGGAGCCCCTTAATACTTTATTTAAGGATGAAGTGAGGTTGGTAGGTAAAACGCTGGAAATAGATGATGCCATCCTGGGTAGACATCCATTCCCAGGGCCCGGTTTAGGTATAAGAATACTAGGAGATATAACACCTGAGAAAGTAAGAATATTACAAGAAGTAGATCATTTATTTATTAATGGCCTTAAAAAAGCCGGCTTATATGATGATGTTTGGCAGGCAGGGGCAATGCTCTTACCAATCAACTCGGTGGGTGTTATGGGAGATGAAAGAACTTACGAACAAGTGGTAAGCCTCAGAGCAGTAACAAGTGTAGATGGCATGACAGCAGATTGGTGTCACTTGCCTTACGAGTTTCTTGCAGATATTTCTAATGACATAATAAATGGAGTAAAAGGAGTAAATAGAGTGGTTTATGATATAAGTTCTAAACCACCTGCCACAATCGAATGGGAATAATCAATCAGATTTAATGAAGTTTATCTACACACTACTTGTCGGGCTAATATTTTCACATTTTGTTGCAGCACAAACCACCAGCTGGCAGCAGCAATACCTTAATGCGAAGGATTTTTATAAAGGCGGAAAGTATGCCCTGGCAATGGAGGCGTTCAAACCCATAATCGAATCAGAAGAAAATGCATTCAGTGCGTATTCTTCATTTTACTATGCTCTGGCTGCTTACCACAATGGCTATAAACCATTAAGCAAAGACATGCTGCTTCAGGTAAAAGCTAAATATCCAAAGTGGAGCAGAAATGATGAAGTAAACTATTGGCTTGGCCTTATCTATTTTGAAGAGCAGTCATATAATCAGGGGTTAAATGTGCTTTCCGAGATTGAAGATGAGCGGGTGAAGGAAGATGTTAAAGCACTGAAATACAACTTCTATTCAAAAATTGAAACGATAGAAGAGCTTAAATCACTGTTCAAAAATAATGGTGAAGACAGGCTTCTTGGCTATTTATTAGCTAAAAGAATTTCGCAAGAAACGCTTGTTAATCAAGATCAGAAATTGCTGAGAGAAATAATTGAGCAATTTGATTTAAATCCGGCAGAATTTAATGCTATTGAAGTTCAGAAAACAGTTTTCAAGGATTCATACAAGGTAGCGGTTCTGCTTCCATTTATGACCTCAGATTTGGAACCTAACTTAAAGAGAAAGGTCAATCAGTTTGTGCTTGATTTATATCAGGGAATTCAATTGGCTGCTGATACGCTCAAAACTGAAAAAATAAACATAGAACTATATGCTTATGATACAAAAAGAAGTAAGCGCGTAACGAAAGAGATTGTTGGTAAAGAAGAACTAAAGGGGATGGATCTGATAATCGGCCCTTTGTTTTCGGAGCCAATAGCTGTTGTTAATGAGTTTGCCTACAAACGTAAAATCAATGTGATTAACCCGCTTTCTTCAAATTCTGGGGTGATTGGCCAAAACCCGTTTGCCTTTTTGTTTTTCCCAAGTAATGAGACTGTTGGCCGTTTAAGTGCCGAGTTTGTGAGTAAAAATGTTAAAAACAAATCTGGTATTATTCTCTATGAAGACAACCCTAATGATTCGGCCATGGCTTTTGCCTACAAGCAGCGAATAATGGCTGATAGCATCAAAATCATAAGAACTAAAAGAATTAAAAAGGACAGTTCAAGGCTTATTTTGGATATGCTTTTAATTCCAGATGCCAAATTACGAGATGCATCAACTGAGGATGCCAAAGAAGCGTATGAAATAAAGCTAGACAGTGTTGGGCATATCTTCGTAGCCTCAAGTAATGATTTAATTTCTTCAAAGGTGCTGAGTGCAGTTGAAACGAGAGGAGATTCTATTGTAGTAATTGGCTCTTCAGAGTGGCTTAATCTACCAGTGATTAAGTATGATACTTATTTCAAATTAGGCTGTATGCTGTATGCTCCTAATTATAATAGAGAAGATAGTCCTGAATATCGAGCATTTAGAAAAGGGTATATAAGAAGACACAAAGAAATTCCTGGAAAGTATGCTGAAATAGGATACGAATTAATGCAGCTAATGGGCAGAGGGCTGAATAGACATGGTAAATATTTTCAGTTAGGCTGGAGAGACGAAGGTTTTGTGGAAGGACATTTAACAGCAGGATTTAACTACACCAATTCTAATGATAATTTAGTATTGCCTTTACTTCAGTTTGATGAAGGACAGATAAAAATGGTTTTAGCGGATGATGAAAATAGAAAAAAGTAAATCACTTTTTAATAAAGCAAATAATTTTATACCTGGTGGGGTTAACTCACCGGTACGGGCTTTTAAAGCCGTTGGAGGAGATCCACTTTTTATTAAATCAGCAAAAGGAGCTTATTTATTTGACGAAGATGGAAATAAATACATAGAGCTAATCAATTCATGGGGGCCGATGATTTTGGGACATGCCAATGAAATGATTGAGGAAGCCGTTAAAAAAACGTTATCTAATTCATTTTCTTTTGGTGCACCAACAAAGGCCGAAGTTGAAATGGCAGAGTTGATTACCCAAATGGTGCCTTCTATTGAGAAGGTGCGTATGGTTAATAGCGGCACAGAAGCTACCATGTCTGCCGTAAGATTAGCGCGAGGATTTACCGGTAGAAACAAAATCATAAAATTTGAAGGGTGTTACCATGGGCATGGAGATTCATTCTTAATTGCTGCGGGTAGTGGTGTAGCCACAATGGGTTCACCAGATAGTCCCGGGGTGACACAAGGCACTGCAAATGATACGCTGACTGCACCCTACAACAATCTGGAATCTGTTATAACACTTGTTGAGCAAAATAAAGAGCAAGTTGCAGCTATTATTATAGAGCCAGTAGCCGGAAATATGGGCTGTGTGCTTCCTAAAGAAGGCTTTTTAGAAGGATTAAGAAAGCTCTGCGATGAAAACGGAATCGTACTCATTTTCGATGAAGTAATGACTGGTTTTAGACTGGCTAAAGGCGGTGCACAAGAAGTATTTAATGTGATCCCCGATTTAACAACGCTTGGTAAAATCATTGGTGGTGGCATGCCTGTTGGTGCATATGGCGGTAAAAAGGAGATTATGGATTATGTTTCTCCAGCTGGGCCAGTATATCAGGCAGGAACTTTGTCAGGTAATCCAATTGCCATGGCTGCTGGCTTAGCAATGCTACATTATCTTAACGATAATCCAGATGTTTATACACATATAGCCCAGGCAACTGAAAATATTGAAAAGGGCTACCAGAAAACATTGAGCAAGCTAGGGAAACCTTACACTATGAACAGAATCGGCTCAATGATTAGTTTGTTCTTCACAAACAAAAAGGTCACCAATTTCGAAGAAGCTAAATCATGCGACACTGAATTGTTTGGTAAGTACTTTAGGCAAATGCTAAACAATGGGATTTATCTTGCTCCATCGCAATTCGAATCATTGTTTATCTCAACTTCAATTACTGTAGACATTGTGGATAAAATTGTAGCAGCTAACGAAAGCTCGCTGAAAGTAATCTAATAAATCAGGAGTGATATAATCATCTCTGCTATAAAGAAGATGAAAATAAAGACTATGTATATCGAGCCAGTCATTAAGAATTTGGCGATTGTCTTCATCCATTTTTGCTGATAAACCCGCTTGAATGAAAATAAAGCATAGAGCGTTACTAAAATAAAGCTGATGGCAAAAGGCAGCACTCTATAGTCTTCATTTTCAATAATCATAGAGATCAATATTAGGCTTATTCCATAGAAAAAATAGGCAAACGAATGCAGGTGTAATGCATGAATAATGTGTTTGATATACAACTGATCTTTTTGTCTGATATACAGAATTTTTAGTATCAGGGCAAATAGCGGAATTAAGATGAGCATCATTAAGGGTAAGTTTTTTAGTATAAAACCAGCCACAACTTCTTTATCAGACCTAACCACCCGAATTGATTGACGAGCAAGCAACTCATCCCAAAAAGTAAGTTCTTTCAATTGGAGTGAATCAAACAGTTGATCGTTGCTTACTTCTTTATCATATTTATATTTATCAAGGAGTTCAAAATCAATCCGGTCTAAAATAAAATCGTCATCCTCAGTTTCAATATTCATTAAACCTTCGCTTGATTTACTCCTTTTATCTTTTGAAGTCCTTGAATGTTGGATAGAATCACTTTTTACATTCTCATCAGTATCAGAGTAGCCCGTCTTATTTTTAAGATAGTTCTTTTTATCTCGTAATCTTTGAAGAGAGTCGGCCGTTAGCCCCAGTTTTGCCAATTCCAGGCTATCTGTAGCCGATATTTCCTTTTTAGTATTCGTAGTTATTACCTCATTGTCTTCCTCAGCGATCATGTTCTGCCCTACCTTAGAAACTATGAAGAAATAAAATATGCTAATGATCAGGTATAAGCGCACCGGATGGGCATAACTTACTCGCTTGCCTTCTATGTATTTATTAGTTAGCCAACCCGGCTTTATCAGAAATGGCTTTATGGATTTTCCAAACCGTGAATCAATGGCCAGATATGTATTGAAGAAATCACCAAGTAAGGTTCTGAACGAAACATTATTATCATTATTCTCCTGACCGCATTTAGGGCAATAGTTGTAGATGCCGTCAAGGCTAGCTCCACAATTCAGGCAGTTGTTTGTTTTTCTTCTAATCTTCATTTGCTGTGGCGAACCAAAAGAATTAATAAATAGGGTGACCTAAACTGTGAATTAAGCATTAATCCTTGAATTATACACTTATAAATGAGCTAATTGATGAAATTATACCATCTTTAGTACATGAAATATTGTTGTAATGCAATTTTTATTATTTTTATACTTTAGAACGTTACAGTCTAAGTTTCTTGGATTGCATTTTTTAAATTTGAGGCCGTGAAGTATCAACACTATTTTTTAATCATTTGCCTGTTTTGTATCAGCCAAGCCAACGCGCAAAGCAGAGCTGATAAGAATCCAGTTACGTACGAAGAATTATATGATGAGCCCTATGCTATCAATAAGCT
>NZ_JAVJUY010000173.1:0-6513 GCF_040220315.1 Fulvivirga sp. | reverse complement strand
TCAGGCGGGACCATTGCTTTTATTACAGGTATCTATACGGAGCTGTTAGACGCTATCAAATCTGTAAATGGTAATTCATTAAGATTGCTTCTGAAATTTCAATTTGTAGATTTTTGGAATGCTGTGAATGGTAAATTTTTGTTGCCACTTTTCTTGGGCATACTCACTAGCCTTTTATCGCTTGCCAAAATAATAAAACACCTTTTAGAAAATGAAGCCATTTCGCTTTGGTCATTCTTCTTTGGGCTAATAGTTGTTTCTTCTTTATTGGTATTACGTGAAATAAAGAAATGGAATCCCGGGGTGGTTGGCGCTATGTTAGCAGGTATAGCCATTGCATATTGGGTTACTATTACTTCACCCACAGAAACTACAGAGGCCTATTGGTTCATATTCTTATCCGGTGGTATTGCTATTTGCGCTATGATTCTACCAGGTATTTCAGGTGCATTTATCTTATTAATACTAGGTAAATATGAGTTCATAATTAAGGCTGTTACAGAACAGGATTTTTTAATCATAGGTGTTTTTGCTTTGGGGTGCATAGCCGGACTTTTGTCATTTGCCAGAACTGTTTCGTGGTTATTAAAAAATTATCACGATTTGGCCGTAGCCCTGCTTTCTGGCTTTATGATTGGCTCATTAAACAAAGTGTGGCCCTGGAAAATAGCCCTTGCCTTCAGAATAAACAGTGAAGGGCATCAAGTTGCAACCGTAACTAAAAATGTACTTCCTGGTGAATTTTTAAGAGCTACTGGTGAATACCCTCTAGTGCTTCAGGCAATATTATTCATGGCTTTGGGCATATTAATAGTTGTGGCCATTGAAAAAATAGCACATAGAAAAACTGCTAATTAAAATGAGACAGTTTGGACTCATCGGTAAGAAACTCTCTCATTCTTTTTCTAAAAACTACTTTACTGAAAAGTTTAATCTACTGGGTTTAGATGATCATTCTTACGAACTATTTGAGTTATCATCCATCGAGCAAATCAAAGCTGTATTTGAAACTAAAAATATTGAAGGCCTAAACGTTACTGTGCCTTATAAAGAAGATGTTATTCCATATTTAGATGGTTTAGATCAATCGGCAGAAAAAGTAAAAGCCGTTAATGTCATTAAGATCACAAATGGAAAGAACGTAGGTTATAACTCTGATTACATCGGGTTTAAGAATTCATTGAACAACTGGCTACCACAACAATATCAAGGTACTGCATTAATTCTTGGCACTGGTGGCGCATCAAAGGCTGTATCGTGTGCCTTGAGCGACCTAAAAATTCCTTATACGTTTGTTTCACGCAAGCCAACAGCCAATGAAATAAGTTACCAAGAGGCAAGTTCCTTACTACCACAGGCTCATTTAATAATCAATACAACTCCACTGGGAATGGCACCAGATACGAATACTTGTCCAGACTTAGACTTTAATCAAATTACATCTGAACATTACCTTTACGACCTCGTTTACAATCCAGAAGAAACACTCTTTTTAGCTAAAGGAAAATCAAAAGGAGCTTCTATCAAAAACGGCCTCGAAATGTTACATTTACAAGCTGAGGAATCTTGGAAAATCTGGAATAAGTAATCTATGGAATTTAAACTTACAAGTGAGTATGAGCCCACTGGAGACCAGCCTAAAGCCATCAGCGAACTTGTTAAAGGTATTGATGAGGGCGAGTTAAACCAAACACTTTTAGGGGCAACCGGTACGGGGAAAACATTTACCATGGCCAATGTGATTGCCCAAACGGGCAAGCCAACACTTATTCTAAGCCATAACAAAACGTTAGCTGCCCAACTTTATGGAGAGTTTAAAAATTTCTTCCCTGAAAATGCCGTTGAATACTTTATTTCCTATTACGATTACTATCAGCCCGAAGCTTTTATCCCCAACTCCGGCTTGTATATTGAAAAAGATTTATCGATTAACGATGAAATTGAAAAGCTTAGGCTAAGTGCCACCTCTTCGCTGCTAACGGGCAGAAGGGACATTATTGTGGTGGCGTCTGTTTCATGCATTTATGGTATTGGTAATCCAGAAGAGTTTGGAAAAAATATTGTAAAGCTAAAAGTGGGCGAAACCATTGCCAGAAATAAACTCCTTTTCGCTTTAGTTGACATACTTTATAGCCGAACAGAAGGTGAGTTTAAGCGTGGCACTTTCCGCGTAAAAGGTGATACGGTTGACATTTTTGTAGCCTATGGCGATTTTGCCTATCGGGTTATTTTCTGGGGCGATGATATTGAGGCAATTCAACAAATCGATCCACAATCTGGAAAGAAAATTAGTGATGAAACGGCCGTAACAGTCTTTCCCGCCAACTTATTTGTGACAGGTAAAGAATTACTGCACACTGCCATCCATGAAATTCAGGATGACATGGTAGAACAGGTGAATTACTTTGAATCGGAACAGCGTCACCTTGAAGCAAAGCGCTTAAAAGAGCGTACAGAGTTTGATCTTGAAATGATGCGCGAGCTAGGTTATTGTTCCGGTGTAGAAAACTATTCCAGGTATTTTGACAGGCGACAAGCAGGTGCAAGGCCATTCTGCTTACTTGATTATTTCCCTGATGATTACCTCATGATCATTGATGAAAGTCATGTCACTATTCCACAAGTACGAGCTATGTGGGGTGGCGATCGTTCAAGAAAAGTAAACCTTGTGGATTTTGGCTTTAGGCTTCCCTCTGCATTAGATAACAGGCCATTAACCTTTAATGAATTTGAAGGCTTACTCAATCAGACCATTTATGTGAGTGCTACACCGGCTGAATATGAATTACGGAAGTCCGAAGGTGTGATTGTGGAACAAGTAATTAGGCCAACAGGTTTACTCGACCCTGAAATTGATGTTCGACCAAGTACAAACCAAATTGATGATTTACTCGAAGAGATTGATGAGCGAGTGAAAAAAGAAGAGCGGGTTCTGATAACCACACTCACCAAGCGTATGGCTGAGGAGCTTACCAAATATTTAGAAAGAGTTAATGTCAAATGTCGCTATATTCATAGCGAAGTTGATACCCTGGATCGTGTTGAAATATTGCGAGAATTAAGATTAGGAGTTTTTGATGTGTTGGTGGGCGTTAACCTATTGCGCGAAGGTCTGGATTTACCAGAAGTATCATTAGTAGCCATTATTGATGCAGATAAAGAAGGCTTTTTAAGAAATGAGCGTTCGCTAATTCAAACAATAGGTAGAGCAGCACGTAACTCCAACGGTCGTGTAATTATGTATGCTGATAAGGTAACAGGTTCTATGCAGCAGGCTATTGATGAAACCAACAGAAGAAGAAGCTTACAAATTGCCTACAATGAGGAGCATGGGATCACCCCAACTACGATAATCCGTTCAAAAGATTCTATCTTAAAACAAACAAAAGTAGCGGACAGAAAAGCGTCCTCAGCCAAATATTATATTGAAGAAGAACAGTCCATAGCCGCTGACCCTGTAGTATCTTATATGGATAAAAAAGGATTGGAAAAAATGATCGCCAATACACAAAAATCTATGGAGAAAGCTGCCAAAGAACTGAATTTTATGGAAGCTGCCAGGCTGCGAGATGAAATGCTAGAGTTAAAGAAATTATTGGCGGAAAAGGAATAAGATCAAATTCTACTCAACACAATTTAAAATAATGCGTTGAATTATAGTTAAATGATTGATTTATGAATTCAAGATCACTATTTATAATTGTTTTAGGCTCAAGTATGATAGGTGCTATGCTCTCAGCAGCCATTGTATTATCATACGTTCAAAATAACCCTACCTACAACTACTCATCCATTTCAAACCGTCAGGATAGATTAGTCAATAATGCAAACTATACCGATACATCGTTTACAATTCCTAAAGGTCTCAATTTTGTATCCGCAGCAGATAAGGTTACACAGTCAGTCGTGCATATCAGGTCAGTTTATAGCGGTGGAGCCAGTAGCTTTAATGCGTTAGAAGGTTTCTTCAGAGGGCCGGCACAATCTTCTGGTTCGGGGGTAATTTTAACAGACGATGGTTTTATAGTAACCAATAACCACGTGATTGAAGATGCCAGCGAGATTGAAGTTGTCTTGCAAGATAACAGAAGCTATTTCGGAAAGCTCGTAGGCAAAGACCCCACAACAGATCTAGCACTTATCAAAATTGAAGAGACCAACCTGCCCTACTTAAGCTATGGCAATTCAGATAATATCAAAACAGGAGAATGGGTATTGGCTGTTGGTAATCCATTCGATTTAAATTCTACGGTTACTGCAGGCATTGTAAGCGCCAAAGCAAGAAATATTGGCATTTTAAGGGATAGAAATAATTTACAGATTGAGTCATTCATTCAAACTGATGCCGCGGTAAACCCGGGCAATAGTGGTGGCGCCTTAGTGAACCTAAAAGGTGAACTTGTTGGAATTAATACAGCCATAGCTACACCAAACGGAAGCTATGCAGGCTACTCATTTGCTGTGCCGGTAACTCTGGTTAAAAAAGTGATGGACGACTTGCTGGAATATGGCGAAGTACAAAGAGGGTTGTTAGGTATTCGAATTGGCGATGTCACCGCTCGTTTAGCTGAAGCGAGAGGTCTGGATGTGGTTAATGGCGTTTTTGTAAGTTATGTTAATGACAACAGCTCTGCGCAAGAAGCAGGCATAGAGCAAGGCGATGTAATCATTGGGATCAATGAAATTGAAGTGACTAATGTTTCTGAGTTGCAGGAATTGGTAGCAAGAAACCGACCGGGTGATGAAGTAACTGTCACTTACATTCGCAAAGGTGAAAGAAATAGCGTTAAAGCAGTATTACGAAACACTTCCGGCACAACAGATTTAATCGCTAAATCCTATAATCCAGAATTAGAAGGTGCTGTTTTTCGGGAATTGAATAATGATGAAATGGCTTCAATGCAACTTAATGGCGGGGTGAAAGCTACTGACGTTAATGAAGGTAAATGGAAGGAATCAGGACTAAAGAAAGGCTTCATCATTACCAAAATTGACAAAGTAGATATAATAGACCTGGCCGATTTACACTTGGTTTTGGAGAATAAAAATGGTGGTATTTTGGTGGAAGGAATAACGCCATATGGTGAACCGGGTGTGTTAGGTGTAGATTGGTAATAATTATTATACAAACGATTGAAGGGAGGCAATAGCCTCCTTTTTTATTACCATTTACCTGCCTCCTTTAGGTAAATTTTATAGCTTTGCAGCCTGTTAACTAAAAGTAATTATGAGCAATAAGTTTGGTATAGAGGAAGCCCTAAAGTCACTCGAATTAAAAGATATAAATTCAGGCACATCCACTGGTGCACATTGGTTGGAAAGCAAAGGTGAAGGGATTTCATCTTATTCTCCTGTTGATGGTGCTTTAATAGGCAAAGTAGTTGCCACTACTCCTGAGCAATACGAAGAGGTTGTTAACAAGGCAGCGGAAGCGTTTAAATCATGGCGATTGATACCAGCCCCTAAAAGAGGTGAGGTGGTACGCCAAATTGGTGAGGAGCTAAGAAAGTATAAAGAGCCATTAGGAAAGCTTGTTTCTTATGAAATGGGCAAATCGTACCAGGAAGGTTTAGGTGAAGTTCAGGAAATGATTGATATCTGTGATTTTGCTGTTGGTCTTTCACGCCAGCTTCATGGCCTTACAATGCACTCTGAAAGACCAAGCCATAGAATGTATGAACAATATCACCCACTTGGCATTGTAGGTATTATTTCAGCATTCAACTTCCCGGTAGCTGTATGGTCATGGAACACCATGCTTGCCTGGGTTTGCGGTGATGTATGTATTTGGAAGCCATCAGAAAAAACACCATTGTGTAGTATTGCCTGTCAAAATATCATCAATAAAGTATTTGCTAAAAATGATGTCCCTGAAGGTGTTTCTTGTATTGTTAATGGTGACTATCAGATTGGTGAGTTGATGTCAAATGACAAGCGAGTTCCTTTGGTTTCCGCTACTGGCTCTACCAGAATGGGTAAAAAAGTAGGTGCAGCCGTAGGTGCTCGTTTAGGAAGAGCTTTGCTGGAGCTAGGTGGCAATAATGCAATCATCATCACAGAAAATGCTGATTTGGATGTAGCTATCACCGGAGCATTATTTGGTGCTGTTGGAACTTGTGGCCAACGTTGTACATCTACAAGAAGATTAATCATCCACGAAAGCAAGTTTGATGAAGTGAAGAGTAAATTGACGAGCGCATATGGTCAATTAAGAATTGGGAATCCTTTGGATGAGAATAACCACGTGGGGCCATTGATCGATAAGGATGCAGTAAAAATGTATGAGCATGCCATTGAAGAAATCAAAAAACAAGGCGGTACTATTTTAGTTGAAGGTGGTGTACTCATTGGTGAAGGCTATGAATCTGGCTGTTATGTAAAACCAGTAATTGCAGAAGCCTCTAATGATTTGCAAATTGTGCAGCATGAAACATTTGCTCCAATACTATACTTAATGAAATACAAAACGATTGATGAGGCTATTGCGCTTCAAAATGGCGTGGTGCAAGGTTT
>NZ_JAVJUY010000172.1:0-22939 GCF_040220315.1 Fulvivirga sp. | reverse complement strand
ACTATTGCTTATGCAGAAATGACCATGTACCCAAATGAGTCTGAACTGGCAAGTATGTTTATGCTGACCTGGCCAGACATCCATCGAAGTGTCACCGGATTAGAATTTAATCAGGGCGTACAGTTGAATACTAATTTTAATTGGTCTAATAATACCCGAGTTGAGTTTGGAAACACATTTATTTCCAGTGAATTTGGAGAGCAACAATTAAGTGTTTTTAATAAATCAGGTAAAGATGACCATGAAGAAGTATTGCTCAATGCGTCAACCCGAATTTCATACAGTAAAACACCAGGCATTGTTTCAGAAATAAGCATTGCCTATGGCGAGCGACTACCTTCTACCTCGGAGCAATTTGGCTTTTACTTGTTTAACAGGCAAGATGGCTTTGATTACCTGGGTGATCCTGATTTAAAGAAAGAAAGTAATATACATCTTGAGGTAAACCAAGGATGGGAAACAGAAAAGATTAAACTAAAAGGATCTCTCTTTAGTTATTTCTTTAACAACTACATTATGGGTATATACGACCCAACCCTTAGTAATATGACCATCGGTGCTAGGGGTGTAAAATGGTATGAAAATGTAGGCCGTGCGTCTATGTTCGGAGGTGAATTTAGCGGTAATTATAGGTTCAATAATGAATTATCACTTGCCACAGATGTGAAGTACGTTTATGGTGAAGATTTTGAATCAGATCCACTTCCTCAAATGCCCCCTTTGAAAGTGAATGTGTCATTAGATAAAGCATGGAAAGGATTTTTCTTCCATCCCGAAGTAGAATGGGCTGCCGCACAAAATCGAGTAAATGAAAAATTTAATGAGATAAAAACTCCGGAATATTTCTTGATACATTTAAAGGTGTATAAGGAATTTGACTTGAATAATACCAAACTTAAACTTACTACAGGGATAGAAAATATAACAAATACAGCTTATCGAGAGCACTTTGATATAGGTACATTACTACGGCCTGGTAGGAATGGATTTGTTCAGATTCAATACCAGTTTTAAAGCACTAATTGTCGTAAAATAAAAAAGCCAACACTACACAGTGCTGGCTTTTCGTTTTGCAGAGGAGGAGGGATTCGAACCCCCGGTACCTTGCGGCACGCTGGTTTTCAAGACCAGTGCATTCGACCACTCTGCCACTCCTCTAGGTCGATAAAATCGGGCTATTTCCCGATTGGTCTGCAAATGTATATGTTTATTTAATTATGGCAAACACTCCCATAATTTTTTTAACAGCTAATCTTCTCCGAGTATGGCTGTTTCCTTAATTCCGGTTAATCTATATGCCTGGTGTATACTGGCATTAATCTCATACCCCACAAGAAGAACAATGCTTAGTATTTCCTGCCAAATCATAAGTGCTATAAGTATCCCCAACGATCCATACAGCTTGTTGTAGGTTGCGAAATTAGATACGTAGAATGAAAACCCATAAGTAACCAGCATACAGAGTGCCGTTGCTATAAGCGATCCAATACTGAAAAATCGCCAATTATAATGCACAGCAGGACCGAAATAGTAGATAAAAGATATCGACAAAAAGAACACAATAAACAGGACAAAAAAACGAATGACAAAGAATATGATCACCTGGTAGCTTTGTATATCTAACCACTGAATATCATTTACAAAATTGACCATGATGTTACCAATAACTAAAAGTATAGAGGCTAAAATCAATGCAACGGCAAGCATTATTGTGAGGCCAGTGCCCACTAATCTTGTTTTAATGAAACTTCGTTTTTCCGTTGTCTTATAAACGGAATTAAACGCCTTCATGAGCGACATCATACCATTTGTAGCAAGGTATAACGAAAATATCGCACCGAAGGTAAGAAGCCCTCCCCTTGTTCTACCTACAATATCCTCAACGGTGGTGTAAATGGTGTCATACATACTTGACGGTAAAACTTCTCCTAAGAACACCAATATTGAATCTTTACTAACTTCAGGTATCACTTCATGGATATAAGGTGTTAACGTAAACAAAAATATAATTGCCGGAAATACAGAAAGCGTGAAATTAAATGCGACTGCATTTGCCCTTTCAATAATTTCATCTTTGGTTATTTTATCAATAAAGACCTTAATAACTTCATAAAGGGTGAGCCCCTCATATCTTTTAAATTTTATTCGCTTGAGCAGTGATATGAGTTGTTCATAGGCAGTAGAGTGAATGATATAATTGATAATCCGCTCTTTCATTTGTCATAGAATTGTCCTAAAACGGCTTCTAAATTTTCCGGCATTCTCTTAGGCCTACCCGTTTTGATATCTACAAATGCTAACAAAGTTTCGCCTGTATGGATTATTTTTTTTTCTTCATTCTCAATTTCATAATTGAATTTGATTTTTACAGCAGGCTTTTCGGCAATGATGGTGCGTATCGTCAATAATTCATCGTAACGTGCCGGGGAGATGTATTTGGAATGATTTTCTAATACAGGCATCATCACTCCGGACTTTTCTAATTGGCTATATGTAAAACCAAGGCTACGAATGCTCTCAGCACGTGCAATCTCATAAAACCGAGCATAGTTGCCGTAGTAT
This sequence comes from Fulvivirga sp., assembly GCF_040220315.1. Taxonomy (GTDB): domain Bacteria; phylum Bacteroidota; class Bacteroidia; order Cytophagales; family Cyclobacteriaceae; genus Fulvivirga. The sequence continues at coordinate 20,377 of NZ_JAVJUY010000172.1, read as the reverse complement.
ACATACCCCATTTGGTCAGTATCGGCATAAGTAACTCTTATGTTGGTTTCGTGCTGAAACATTACTTATTATTCATTCTGGCCTTTCTTTGTTCAATCGAAAGTTGCCTTTGGTATTTGTTAGCATTATTGATATGCTCGCGCAGTGTTTCTGCAAAGTAATGATAGCCTGAAAAATCCTCTTTTGCACACATATAAATGTAATTGTGTTTTTCGTAGTTAAGCACAGCATCTATGGCATGTATTGGTGGCATATTTATTGGTCCGGGAGGTAATCCGGCATTCTTATACGTATTAAATGGTGAGTCTATTTCTTTATGAATATTAAGAACCCGCTTTATCGTAAAATCCTTTGCCGCAAACACTAATGTAGGATCAGCTTGAAGTGGAATACCTTTATTGAGCCTGTTTAAGTAAAGCCCTGCTATGGTTTTCCCTTCTGATTGCTTTACACTTTCAGCGTGTACTATAGATGCCAAAGTCATTACCTCTATGGGGGTCATATCAAGTTCTTTCGCCTTTGCCAAACGCGCATTGCTCCAAAAGTTTTTGAATTCCCGGTGCATTCTACTCATCAAATCATCTCCTGAAATATTATAATACACCTCATACGTGTTTGGAATAAACATGCTGATGATTGTATGCTCGTTGAATTCATCAGAAGATTGAATAAACTTTTCAAGGGCATTAGTAAACTCTTTTTCAGTCATCAAAAGGTTTTCCGTAAGCTTTGGAGCAAGCCCTTCTTTCAATCGGATATTGTTAAACGTAATTCTAACGGGTGTCTGAGTGCCTGTTCGAAGTAGCCTTATTACCTCAATATTGCTCATATTAGGCTGTATAGCATAACGGCCTGGCTTAATAGATTTATCATAATCCATTATTTTGGCCAAAAAGCTAAAGCTTACAAGATCGTTCACATAATTCTGATCGTATAATTTATTTTGTAATGATTTAAATGTCTCATCTTGCTCTATGAGTAGAATTTTCTTCTCGCCTTCAACCAAAAAATTTGGTGAAAAAACCATCTGATAGGCATAAAATGAAAATGATGAAAGCAAAATGGTGCCCACCAACATAAATACTACAACAAACTTCTTATTGTTCATTTCTTTTCAATTAAAGCGGCAAAGATAATTATTGTCATTAAACTGCTAATGTCATTTCTGCTCTATTTAAAACGCATTTATACTTAACTTTACAGCTATGGCGGCAGAATATTTGCAAATTCATCCGGATAACCCGGAAAAAAGAAAGATAGAACAGGTGGTAGAAATGCTCCGAGATGGTGCAGTAATAATTTACCCTACAGATACTATTTACGGTTTGGGTTGCGATTTGTTCAACAAAAATGCTGTAGATAAAGTGTGTAAAATTAAAGGGCTAAAACCAAAAAATTTCAACCTTTCATTCATCTGTAACGACATAAGCCAGGTTTCTGAATATACGAAACAAATTAATACACCTACATTTAAATTAATGAAAAAGGCATTGCCCGGGCCATTTACATTCATCCTGGAATCCAATAGAAATGTGCCAAAAATTTTAGGTACAAATAAAAAAACAGTGGGCGTAAGAATTCCGGACAATAACATCACCCACATGCTGGTTGATATTTTAGGTAATCCAATAGTTACCACTTCTATTAAAGATGACGACAAAATACTAGAGTATACCACTGACCCTGAAATAATCTATGAAGAGTATAAACATCTTGTTGATGTTGTTATCGATGGTGGTATGGGAAACAACATCCCTTCAACAATTATTGATTGCTCAGGTGTAGATATAGAAATTATTAGACAAGGATTGGGTGATATAGAAGCGTATGCATGATAGTATCCTGATCGAATCTCAGTACTTGCCTCCTATTGAATTTTTTTGTCTGATACATCAGTATAATGACTTGCACCTGGAAGTGCATGAGAATTTTCAGAAGCAGACCTATAGAAATAGGTGCTATATTCTTGGAGCCAATAACATTCAATGCCTAACCGTGCCTGTGATAAAAGCCAATAGCAAACAATCAATCACAGATTTAAAAATCGACTATAGCAGGCCATGGCAAAAAGAACACTGGCGCTCCATTAAATCTGCTTATGGCAAGTCTCCATTTTTCGAATTTTTTGAACCACATTTCAAGGATACTTTCCTAACCCCCCCTAAAAAGCTTTTAGACTTAAATAGCCAGCTACTGACAATATGTCTCAAATTACTAGGATTAAAAATTACAATTTCATCCACTACAGATTATGTTAAAACTCCCAAAAAGGGAATATTAGATGCTAGATCGCTTATCAATCCGAAAGAGGACTTCTCAAAAAGATCGATTTATATGCCAGAAAAGTATCTACAAGTTTTTGGCAAAGACTTTGTACCAAATTTAAGCGTTATAGATTTATTAATGAACGAAGGACCCAACTCCCTCAACTTAGTTACCAAATCTATCAGGACAGAATGAACAATTAAAATTGGGATTTCGTTAATAACCAATAATTACCTGTGTGTTAATGGTAATTATTTTTAAGAAATCATACATTTACATAGACACCACAATTGCTCAGTTATGGAAGCAAAATTTTCAAATAGGGTAAAAGAAGTAATATCGCTGAGTCGTGAAGAAGCCCTGAGACTCGGCCATGACTATATTGGCACAGAACATCTACTTTTAGGAATGATTCGTGAAGGTGAAGGTGTAGCCGTTGGTCTGTTAAAAAAGTTAGGAATATCACTAGATGAGCTGCGCAATTCGGTAGAGAAAGTTTCAAAAGGAACAGCTTCTCCAGATGTTAAAAACCTGGCAAATATTCCTTTGACTCGCCAGTCTGAAAAAGTGTTAAAAATCACTTACCTGGAAGCCAAGATTTTCAAGAGCCAACTTATTGGCACAGAGCATCTTCTGCTTTCTATTTTAAGGGACGAAGACAATATAGCGACTCAAATTTTAGAGAAGTTTGATGTAAGCTATGATGTAGTAAAGGAATTGTTAGAGTATCAAACAGACAATCCAATTGCCTCATCTGATACGGATGATCCGGAGGATGATTCTTCCAAAATTTTTGGATCAAGTTCTGGCTCAGGTAGCAAAGAAAAGAAAGGCAGCGAAAAATCAAGAACCCCGGTTCTGGATAATTTTGGAAGGGATTTAACAAAGCTGGCAGAAGATGACAGACTCGATCCGATTGTTGGACGAGAGAAAGAAATAGAACGCGTTGCACAGATATTAAGTAGAAGAAAGAAAAATAACCCTATTCTTATTGGGGAGCCGGGAGTGGGCAAAACCGCTATTGCAGAAGGTCTTGCCTTAAGAATTGTTCAGAAAAAAGTATCCAGGGTATTATTTGGCAAACGAGTGGTAACGCTTGACTTAGCTTCTTTGGTTGCTGGCACAAAATATCGAGGCCAGTTTGAAGAGCGAATGAAAGCAGTAATGAACGAACTGGAGAAATCTCCGGAAGTAATCCTTTTCATTGATGAACTACATACGATTGTTGGTGCAGGTGGCGCTTCAGGCTCATTAGATGCGTCAAACATGTTTAAGCCAGCGTTGGCCAGAGGGGAAATTCAATGCATTGGTGCAACCACTTTAGATGAATACAGACAGTATATCGAAAAAGATGGCGCCCTTGCCAGACGTTTCCAAATGGTAATGGTAGATGCTACCACTCCGGAAGAGACTATTGAAATACTGAACAACATCAAAGAAAAGTACGAAGAGCATCATCATGTAAACTATTCTGAAGAAGCTGTGCAGGCTTGTGTTAAACTATCTGACAGATATATTTCCGATAGATACCTTCCTGACAAAGCCATTGATGTGTTGGATGAAGCAGGTGCCAGAGTACACATTAGCAACATTCATGTACCTGATGAAATAATCAAGTTAGAGGCTGATATCGAAGATATCAAACACGAAAAAAACAGAGTTGTAAAAAGCCAGAAATACGAAGAGGCTGCACAACTAAGAGATAAAGAGAAAAAGCTTTTAGAGCAACTAGAACAGGCTAAAGTTAGATGGGAAGATGAGACTAAAAGCAAAAGATACGATGTAGATGAAGATAACGTAGCGGATGTAATTGCTATGATGACAGGCATCCCAACCAAGCGTATCGCTCAAAAAGAAAGTAATAAACTTCTTGGCATGAATGACCAATTGAACGGAAGCGTGATTGGCCAGGATGAAGCCATTAAGAAGTTAACCAGAGCAATTCAGCGAACCAGGGTTGGATTAAAAGATCCGAAAAAACCAATTGGTTCATTTATATTCTTGGGTCCAACTGGCGTAGGTAAAACCGAATTAGCTAAAGTACTTTCTACCTATCTTTTCGATAAGGAAGATGCGCTCATAAGAATTGACATGAGTGAGTATATGGAGAAATTCTCTGTATCTCGTTTAGTAGGAGCACCTCCAGGATATGTAGGATATGAAGAAGGTGGACAGCTTACCGAAAAAGTGAGAAGAAAGCCTTACAGTGTGGTGTTGCTCGATGAAATCGAAAAAGCACACCCAGATGTATTCAATATTCTTTTACAGGTACTCGATGATGGAATATTAACTGATGGATTAGGTAGAAGGGTTGATTTCAGGAATACTATCATCATCATGACTTCGAACATTGGTGTAAGAGATCTTAAGGACTTTGGCTCTGGAATTGGATTTGCGGCCGGTCCTAAGAAACATGATGATGATGCGATGAAATCTACCATCCAAAGTGCATTGAAAAAGGCCTTTAGTCCTGAGTTTTTAAATAGACTAGATGATGTGATCGTGTTCAACTCGTTGCAAAGAGAGCACATTCACAAAATCATTGATCTTTCATTAGCCAAATTATTCGAACGTATTTTATCGCTTGGCTACCATGTTGAGTTAACGGATAAGGCCAAAGATTTCTTGTCTGACAAAGGTTACGATCCTCAATATGGAGCAAGGCCGTTGAACAGGGCAATTCAGAAGTATCTGGAAGACCCTGTGGCGGAAGAAATTCTCAAAGGAGAAATGGAAGAAGGAGCTACCATTATTGCCGACCATGATGGCAAGAGTGAAGAGCTGAAGATTAAGGTGAAAAAACCTGGAAAATCAACTAAGAAAGAAGAAAAGGAATAGATTATTCTAAAAGAGAAATGAAAGCCATCCGCTAGCTAACGGATGGCTTTCTGCTTTTAATGTCATGTCGCATCCGCCAACTGGCGGAGAAGACATCTTTGCTACTGTATGAGGCGAATTGACTTGCATAATGGCTAAGATTTCTCCGTTACCACTCCGAAATGACTTCGTTGTTTTTTTGTTCAATGGATTACTATAAGCTAGTAACTCCCATGATACTTCCGAAGAAACCACTCAGTAGAAACGAGAATAAGGAGTAATACCAAAATCCATTCGAGATTAATGAAAGGCAAAAGCTGTTCCCTGCTGTGAATAATGCCTTGTGGCTGTTTCGTATTGATATATTCACTTAGTTGATCCACTTCATCAATTTTAAAGCTTCTACCGCCCGTTTGAGAGGCAAGCTTTCTAAGCATAGCAAAATCAGCTCTGTAATTCTGATTTTCCAATTGAAGTTCAGTTACAATAATTTCACCTCTTACTTCCTCTCTTTTCCCATTCAACTCAGTAGAAGCTACATAGGAAAATATTCCATCTTTAAGACCATTAATCACATACCTGGTATTATTCGGGTTGGTAATGTAATCATATTCAAACGTTTCTTTTTCCTGATTAGTCAGCACCAAGTCTATTTTCTGATCGAAAATTTCCTCATATAAATCGTTATACACCTCTGTTTCAAAAACGATATCTTCAGTATTGGAAAATTCATTCTTGATTGGATAGGCTCTAAATTTTCGCTTGTCATCTTTAGTTGAAAGGTATTGAACCAACTTGGAAACAAGCTCATTAAAGAGGTTATTGTTACCGTTATTGGCATAATCAGTAAGTTTCCATTTCCATAAGCCCTGGCCTAAGAAGACAGCTCGCTTCTTATCTCCTTCGGCCTTAATGCTAAGAAGAGGTCTACTTGTAGTAATATTGCCTACACGTTGATAAAGTAACGTGCTTGCCTCAGATTCTAACTGATAATTGCCGAAAGGGACAGAAATTGGAGGAAACTGATCGAAAGAAGATTGCAACTCATCGCTTAACTTAAAATTTCCAAAAGCAGGATTGAAGGCTGCCGTAGTTTTATCATAGTCGTCTGATGTGATAGATACATTTACAATCTGATTAAAATCGTTAAACCTCTTAAGGTTAACTTGTGGCCCAAAAAATATGAGTGCAGCCTCTTCTTTATCAACTACTTCCTGAAAAACAGATTGTCCAAACCGCTGTGCATCAGTTAACTGATGATAGATCACCAAATCGAAATTTTTAGGACTATTCTTAAGCCGCTCCATATCTTTTGGATTGCTCAAAATGTAGCTTTCAAATTCATAGTTAGAATTTGTTTCTATAGCCGATCTCAACGCTTTAATATCTGGATGCGGGGCGCCTGCTAATAAGGCAATTGTTTCTTTCCCTTCCACCACTTCTATAAAAGCTGATTTATAATTATTGGCGTAAGTAAGTTCATTCTCCTTTCGCGATATAGAAATTTCATACTTTTGATACCCACTTTCTTTGGCATCAACTAAAAATTTCACCTCCTGCAATTCTCCAGATCTGGATAATTCTAATCTTTGCTGGGCGATTCTTTGTCCGTTTTGAATCAGGTTCACATCAATTTGTTGGCCCGAGAATCCTTCATTCAAAATATTAACTACCACAGGAAATTTGTTACCCTGATAAGCCAGTCGATTAAATAATATGGAATGAATGCTTATATCTGCTTTTGGTAGTGTATCACCAACTAATAATGTAGATATCGGGAAACCGTACTCAGAAAAGGTAGGTGATACGCCTGAGTTATACATTCCGTCAGAAATAAGTAGCACTTCTGCTATATTTCTACCTTCATAATCGCTCTGAATCCCTTTAAGCAACTCTGATAGATCAGTCCTTTCCGAAGTAAAACGAATTTCACTTTGCTTTCCTTCTAGAGCACGTAGTTCGGTCTCGAAGCCTGATACACCTAGTCTATCTTGATTTTCTTTTATTTCATTGATTAATTTATTCAGTGCGGTACTATCGGTTGAATTGAGCATCGATTTTGAATTGTCAATGGCAATCACAAAGGCTGGAGCCTCTGTTTCATTGATTATCTGCCTGATGATAGGAGATACCAGAAGCGCACAAATAAAGCTTACTAAAATTCCTCTTAGTATTAGAAGAGCCAGATTCATGTTCTTGCTCCAAGGTCCTTTGCGTTGATATTGAATCAGGGCATAGGTGGCACCCAGCAATAAACATGGTAGTAAGAAAAGTGGATGATTTTCGAAAATTAATTCTTTCATGCTCTCCGTCAATTAACGGCAATTCTTCAATTAAGATATCTACATCACAATGCTAATCTATTTATAGAAGTGATGCTAGTGTAAATGGGAACAATTCATTGACACTTCAGGCTTAAAAACACGTTGTATGTCGAATTAAAAAATGATTAGCAACTTAGCACGTATTTTTGTGGTTATCTTATTCATAAGAATATGATTCAGGACAATTTAATATCGATTTATCAGAAGATACCGAGATGGCTCAAGCATGTCATTTTCTGGCTGATCTTTGTATCTTTTTTTGCACTGCTTTGGGGTAGTTTTAGTAACAAATATGACAAAGAGTTTATCTCTCAATTCATGTTTTTGCCTCCAAAGCTGCTTGCTTCTTATATTACGCTATATGTATTAATTCCAAGATTCCTTCTAAAAAATCAGATTGTTCAATTCTTTGTTTGGATTACGGCAGTGCTATTACTTTCGGGTTTTTTTAATTGGGCTATTGCCATTTATGTTGAGAACCCCGTGCTATATCCAAACGAAGACTTTGGTGGATTATGGAATCCTAAAAAGATTTTAAAATCAGCCACCTACATCTACCCTGTAGTTGTGCTTTGTAGCTTAATCAAGCTTTTTAAGCATTGGTATAAAAACCAGCAGATGGCACAACAGTTCGAACAGGATAAATTATCTGCAGAGCTTAAATTTTTAAAGGCACAGGTACATCCCCATTTTTTGTTTAATACACTTAACAATTTATATGCGCTAACCTTAAAAAGCTCTGAGAAAGCTCCCGAAGTGGTATTAAAACTTTCTGACCTGCTTAATTATATGCTCTATGAATGTAACACCGATAAAGTGCCACTAAAAAAGGAGATTGAGCTGGTAGAAAATTATGTGGAGTTAGAAAAGCTTAGGTATGGCGATCGTCTTGACACCTCTTTTAAGAAACAGATTGAAGGTGAGAATTATATCGCCCCGATGCTGATACTTCCCTTTATAGAAAATAGCTTTAAGCATGGAGTAAGTGGCGAAACAGAAAACTCCTGGGTAAGTATAGAGATAGTTGTAAAAGATGGTATTCTTACTTTAAAGGTAGACAATAGCAAGAGTTCTGAACTTACTAAAGATGAGCGCGAATACCGTGAGGGCATAGGGCTCAACAATGTGAAAAGGCGACTAGAATTGCTTTATGGCGGCAATTATGATCTCAAAATATTGGATACGGACGAATCTTATTTAGTGGTGTTAAAATTGGAGTTGAATAATGACTAAAGTAAAATGCATTATAGTAGATGATGAGCCATTGGCCATTGAAATTATTGAATCTTACTTGGAACGGCTCAATGATTTTGTGGTTATTGCCACCTGTAATAATGCCCTCAAAGCTTTTGAAATTGTACAAAAAGAGAAAGTAGACCTTATCTTTTTAGACATACAAATGCCCAAACTAACAGGCATCGATTTTATTAAAACCCTTAAAGATCCGCCAAAGATTATTCTAACCACAGCTTATCGCGATTATGCCATTGAAAGCTATGAATTGGATGTGGTTGATTATTTATTAAAACCTATTTCATTCGATCGGTTTCTAGTTGCTGTTCAGAAAATTTACAATGGCAATGTGCAGGAAAACGACCTTACCCATTTAGATATCAAAGATTCTGATGCCTATATCTACTTAAAAGCGGATAAAAAAATGGTGAAGGTTATGCTCGATGATATTCTATATATTGAAAGCCTGAAGGATTACATACGGGTAAAAACTAAAGAAAAAGATGTGATCAGCCATCAGAAAATCAGTTATCTGGAAGAGAAACTGCCAGAAGAATACTTCATGCGAATCCACCGCTCTTTCATTGTTCCTATACAAAAAATTACGAGTTATTCTGCCTCCTCTATTGAGGTGCCCGGGCATGAGGTGCCTATCGGAAGACTCTATAAAAATGATGTTTTAGAGAAACTCGGTAAAAGAAACCATATTTAATACCCGTATTTTTCTTTCCAAAGCGCTTTAAGTCGCTTTCTTAACTCTTCTTCGCGGGCATTTTTACCAGGATCGTAAAGCTTGGTATTCTTAATCTCATCGGGCATGAATTCAAATTCTACGAAATTACCATCGTGGTTGTGGGCATATTGATAGCCTTTGCCATAGCCTTCATCTTTCATTAATTGAGTGGGTGCATTTCTAATGGCCATTGGCACAGGTAGATCGCCTGTTTCTTTTACCAACTGCTGCGCCTTATTAATGGCCATATAACTGGCATTGCTCTTTGGTGAGCTTGCCAAATAAGTAACACATTGCGACAAGATAATTCTGGACTCTGGGTAACCAATCATAGTAACGGCCTGGAAGGCATTGGTGGCTATTACCAAAGCAGTTGGGTTGGCATTGCCAATATCCTCCGAAGCCAGAATAACCAAACGTCTGGCTATAAACTTCACATCTTCGCCCCCTTCAATCATACGAGCCAAATAATATACCGCAGCATTCGGGTCACTGCCGCGAATAGATTTAATAAATGCTGAAATTATATCGTAGTGCTGCTCCCCGGATTTATCATAAATAGCAACACGCTGTTGTGCTATCTCGATAACTGCCTCATCAGTTATCACTGGCTTCTCCCCTAACGAATCAGTGACCAAATCCAGTAAGTTGAGCAATTTGCGAGCATCCCCTCCCGAAATCTTAAACAACGCCTCTGTCTCCTTCAGTTTGATGGTCTTTTTCTTCAGTTTTTCATCATTGGAGATGGCATTTTCTACAAGTTTGTGTAGGTGATCTTTTGTTAAAGGTTTTAGTGTATACACCTGGCACCGAGATAAAAGTGCACTATTCACTTCAAACGATGGATTTTCAGTAGTGGCTCCAATCAATGTAACGATGCCCTTTTCTACAGCCCCCAAAAGTGCATCTTGCTGCGATTTATTAAACCGGTGAATCTCATCGATAAACAATATAGTATTCCTGATCTTTTTGGCCTTATCAATTACCTCACGTACATCTTTAACCCCTGCACTTACAGCACTTAACGTATGAAAAGGCCGCTTTACATGATTGGCAATAATGTTGGCAATCGTTGTTTTCCCTACTCCCGGAGGCCCCCACAAAATCATGGAAGGAATAACGCCCGAGTCGATGGTTTTTCTTAAAATACCTGATTTACCCACTAAATGCTCCTGACCAATTAACTGGTCAACAGTGGTGGGGCGCATACGTTCCGCTAATGGTAGATTACTGACAAACATGGAATATTGTAGGTACTAAGGTAAAAAATTAAGAACGCATTGTGATAGATTTGGCCGTGCCTAAAAACATTAAAGTTCATAGCGTTCTTTTCCTTGTAGCTCTTATTTATGGAGCCAATTACTCAATAGCAAAAATTGCACTGGGGGTTTACCTAGAACCATTTGGCTTTATCCTAATGAGAATTACAATGGCTACCCTTTTGTTTTGGTTAGTAAGTGCGTTCACGGGGCCTGATCCTATTAAAGACAGAAAAGACTATTATCTGCTCATTGCCTCGGCTCTTTTTGGTGTGGCTACAAATCAAATGCTCTTTTTTAAGGGGTTAAGCATGACTAACCCAATCAATGGCTCGGTGATTATGACTACTTCGCCTATTATGGTGATGCTCGTAGCCTATTTACTCGGAAGGGAAAAGCTAACCGTTATGAAAATTGTGGGTGTAATGGTAGCTGCTGTTGGTGCCTATCTTCTACTCACAAAAGATGGTGTTTCACTTAGCGAAGGCACATTTCTTGGCGATCTGTTTATTTTAATTAATGGAACCAGCTATGCCGTTTATTTGGTGATTGTAAAACCACTTATGGCAAAATACAAGGCTATTACAGTTATAAAGTGGGTGTTTCTTTTCGGTATATTTTTTACACTTCCTTTTGGTTTTGAGCAGTTATCAGTGGTTGAATGGAATACTATTTCAACTGAAGGTTGGCTGAGCATAGTTTACGTGATTTTGGGAGCCACCTTCACTGTGTATTTATTAAATGTCTGGTCGTTAAAACACGTAAATTCTTCTGTGGTAGGTATTTATATTTACTTCCAGCCAATCATATCTACCATTGTGGCCGTTTCTTTCAGAGGTGATGAGCTATACATTACAACGGTTGTTTATTCGCTTTTAATTATGCTTGGAGTTTATCTCGTGAGCCGTTTTTAAGTATTGAATTTGATCATTTTTTATAACTAATTTTGCTGCTCAATAAATAGAAAATGATAGTGTTTGAGGAAGTAGCAAGTGGGTCTAAATTAACAGCTGAGGAAATTGAGCAATGTATTTCAATTCTTACTAAGCTCAATTCAGATACAAATCAAATATTCGATATTCCGAAAGACAGAAGACTGGCTTTAGTTATGGCTGCGGGTTTATTTTCGCGCCCGAGCAGGGAAGAGTTTTTAAGGAGAAAGAAAGAAGCTAAGAAAGCTGAGAAGAGAAAAATTCGCCTTAAAGATAAAAATGCCCGAAATGGAACAGGAATTCGTTCTGCACGGGAGGCCGTAGTTTTCGAAGCACCTAAATTAATATCTCTTACGGGTGTAGATTCCAAAGTAGTTGAATTAGAATCACCACGAAATTGCTACGTGTGTAAAACTATTTACACTCGCTTACATCACTTTTATGATACCATGTGCCCTGAATGTGGTGATTTCAATTATGCCAAGCGCTTTCAGACGGCCGATCTGACTAATCAGGTAGCATTAGTTACCGGGTCTAGATTAAAGATTGGGTACCATATAACTTTAATGATGCTGCGTGCCGGAGCAACGGTTATTGCCACCACACGTTTTCCGGTCGATTCTGCTATTCGATTTGCAAAAGAACCTGATTTTGGTGATTGGAAAGATCGACTGAAAATTCATGGATTAGATTTAAGACATATACCCAGTGTTGAGATTTTCTGCAATTACATTGAGCAACAATACGACAGACTGGATATTTTGATAAATAATGCGGCCCAAACTGTGCGAAGACCTGCTGGTTTCTATCAGCACTTGATGCTCAATGAGTCTAAAAATTATGATGAGCTTTCTTCAGATGTGCAGGATTTATTAGTTGATCATAATATGTGCATAAATGAATTGAGAGCATTAAGTGAAGGCTTTACTGAAGGCCAGAAAAACTTACCTGTGAGCTGGCATGGCAAGCAGTTAGGAGTTGGAATTAGCGATTCTGCCAGGCTATCTCAAATACCCTATAGCATTGACAACTCCTTAAAACTTGAAGAGGTTTTTCCTGAAGGAAAACTGGATGCTGACCTCCAGCAAGTTGATCTGAGAAAAACCAATAGTTGGCGTTTAAAACTCGGTGAGATTAACACAATAGAAATGGTAGAAGTGCAGCTGGTAAACGCTATTTCCCCTTTTGTGCTCTGTAACCGACTTGCTGACCTAATGAAAAAAGAGAATACCGGGCAGAAGCACATTATCAATGTTTCTGCAATGGAAGGTAAGTTTCATAGGTTTCATAAAGAAGATCGCCATCCGCACACGAATATGGCCAAAGCAGCTTTAAATATGATGACACATACTGCCGCTTCAGACTTTGCTAAATACGGCATTTACATGAATGCTGTTGATACGGGTTGGGTTACAGATGAAGATCCAGCTGAATTAGCCAAAAGAAAACAAGATGTTCATGACTTTCAGCCACCATTGGACATTGTCGATGGTGCAGCCAGAGTACTTGACCCATTATTTGATGGAATCAATACAGGAAAACATTGGTGTGGGCAATTTCTAAAAGATTATCGCCCGATTGACTGGTAATTAAATCTTTAAATTTTTAATTATCTGTATTGCCTCTTCAAGCATGTTGTCGTCAAAATCAAGGTGAGTTACCAACCTAATTTCTCCAGGGCCAAAAGGAACAGCCAATAATCCTTTTTGCTTAAAATGGTCAAGTACATTTTCATTTGTTTGGCTAGAGTTAATTTTAAAAATTACAATGTTCGTATCAACCGGCAGAACTTCCTCCACAAATGAAGCCTTATTTAGAACCTCGCCAAGTTGTTTAGCTCGGTGATGGTCTTCAACTAATCTATTAACATTATTATCCAATGCATATAATCCGGCTGCAGCCAAATAACCTGCCTGACGCATTCCACCTCCTAAAAACTTACGAACCCTTCTGGCTTTCGTTATATATTCCTTCTTACCTACTAAAACAGAGCCTACAGGAGCTCCTAAACCTTTGGATAAACACAAAGAAATGGTATCAAAATACTTTCCGTATTCTGTTGGATTTTCTTTTGTCTCAACCAACGCATTAAATAATCGCGCTCCATCTAAATGTATTTTTAAATTATGCTTTTTCGCAACTTGATTTAGGGACTTGATTTCATCAAGCATATAAATTGAACCACCGCCTTTATTCACCGTATTTTCCAGCGATAGTAATGACGTGATGGGGAAATGAATATCATCAGGATTAATTGCCGCTTCCACATCTTTTGGGTTGAGTCTACCTCTATCGCCATCCAATAACCTGAAAGACAAGCCACTGGTGCCAGCCACACCTCCTCCTTCATATTTGTAAATATGTGATCCTTTGTAGCAAATTACTTCTTGGTACGGCTGAGTGAGTACATGAACACCAATTTGGTTGGTCATAGTGCCGGATGGGCAAAAGATACCAGCCTCACAACCGAACATTTTTGCTGCTTTCTGTTCTATGGCCAATACTGATGGGTCTTCCCCAAATACATCGTCACCTACCTTGGCAGACATCATGGCATCCAGCATTGCTGGGGTTGGCTTGGTTACTGTATCACTCCTTAAGTCAATCATTTTGAAAAATTAATTGAAATTAAGGCAATCTGAAAATCAATTTATGCCAATGACTGAACCAGGCCTTTTTTAATATCGCTCCAAATGGGTTGTTGAATGTACTTCTGGTTGACCTCCAACTCAATTCCTAAGTAAGAAGTCTGTGGGAATTTTGTTCTTAAGTAGGTGGTAAACCCATCATCAGCGCCATTATAAGGCATATTGATCATGACCAGCAAGGATGGAAATATAATGGATAATTGCTCCTTCCATTGTTCGGAAAATTTCAATTCAGATTCAATATTCTCATCGCAAAGAATTCCTATATCAACCAATCGTTCCAGACCATTTAAAGATGGAGTAAAAGTGTGAAATGAAAGGTGAAGCACGCTATGGCCCTCTTCCACCCATTCAGAAATCTTCCCCTCAATTTCGTTTCTATACGGATGATAGTATTTCTGTTCCAGTAATCTTTTGTCTTTTTCGGCAAGCACCGTGCTATACTTAGAAAATAAGTCCGGTGTATTGAGTGACCTGTTCATTTCAATAAGTAATCTCGATACCTTCTGGTAATATAAAGGCACATCCAGATTGCGGGCGGTATATTTTGCTAAATCAAAAGAACCAGGGTCAAAACCTTTATGACTTGTTAAATCACCATTCGCTTCATTAAAAAATGAGGCATACATAGATGGTATAATATGATCAGCATGCTCACAACTGATCAAAATTTTTCTTGTAGACATACCTCAAAAAGTTCATTGTTATTTAAGCAATCACTTAACTCTCTATAAACTAACCTGATATTATCTATTCCATACTGACCATCCAGCGCCTTTACAATGCGTGATGCAAGCGTGCCATTTTCAAGTATAAATTCCAAAGTCGGTAAATAAGGATTGATCATATCTGGGTAATAGGTTTTTGTTAAATCCAGAATATGACGCCACAGTTCTGAGGCACTACATTCATTTGATGACATGCCAAATACGTTTAAATATTCGGCATTGGTGATTCTAGCATTCTCACACTCAACAATGGTTTTTTGAAGTATCGCATTTAAATCTTCTGTCTCCCAAATAAGTTGGTTATGAAGAACGCAGGTCTTTTCTTCAACCAGCATTTTCAAGGTGGCAACAATTAGAGACACGATAGCCAAATCAGCTTGTGGGCATTCCTGAATATCCATAATTCGGATTTCAATGCTTCCCCTGTCAAACCGGGCAATTGCACCCCTTGAGTTGACCCATATTGGATCAAGAATATTGTCTTCGTTGTATTTGGCTATATCGTGAGCTATTTTATCATAAATAACTTTATGATACTGCCTTTTAGAGAATACACGCTCTGGAATTACTTTGCCTGTGATGGAAGGAATCACCCTTTGATTCTTTTGATAATAGTCCATACGCTTATCCAGCATACCTGTATTCTTCCCTCCCAGTACTGGCGAACTTGCCGCTATTGCGGGAATTATTGGAAGAATCAATCGTATTGCTGCATGAAGAGTCGCAAATTCCTCATCATCATAAAAGGGAAGGTTTATGTGCGTACTTTGTAAGTTCGACCAACCGTGCCCTTTGCAATTGAACATTTTATTATAGCGCTCATAAACCTCGTTATTGTCGTGTGGCCATAGTTTGGCTTCAGTCTGAGGATCCATAAATGGGTGCGCGGCAGTGGGCAATAATTGGGATTCAAATTCTTCTAAAAGGGTATTAATGTCTTTTACATTTTTGTGAAAATGTTCATTTAACGAAACAAGATCAGGATTAGGAGTTGTACACTTTAATTCTACTACATGCATTACCAGTTCATTACACCAGGTAATCTCACCTCGTTCAACATCGCTTACGTAAGAACCCATAACCGACTTAAATAAGGTATCTGTTATAGGGTTAACACTTAAGCTATCTTTTTTTGCAATCATGTATTCCAGCTCAATTCCATAAGCCTGGAATAAGTGTAATCGTTTCGCACTCATTTCTTTTCTAATCTTTCAACAAACGTTTCCATTATTTTAGTATACAATGCACCCTTTAACACCTTATCCTCCACACCTGCATCAATGTTTGGGTTGTCATTTATTTCAATGACAAAAAATTTACCGTTGTTTTCCTTTATGTCAACTCCGTATAAGCCCTTTCCAATAAGCGAAGTTGCTTTTAAAGCCATATCAATTAAAGCTTTAGGCGCATCTTCTACTGCCAATGTTTCACTTTTACCATCTTTGGGTTCATCGGCCTGTTTCCAGTTGATAATTTGCCAGTGATTTTGAGCCATAAAATACTTGCACACATATAATGGCTTGCCATTCATAATACCTACCCGCCAATCGTAAGTAGTGGGCATAAATTGCTGTGCAATAAGCAATTCTGACTTTTGAAAGAGTTCTTTCAATGTTTCTTTTAACTCTGCTTCATTGGCAACCTTTTTTACTCCTTTTGAAAAAGAACCATCTGGCTGCTTAATAACCAAAGGATACCCAAAATGGCTCGGCACAACGGGAGCATCCTTTCTGATAATATAACTTTCCGGCACAGGTATTTTATTTGCTACTAGCAGCTCATGTAAATACACTTTGTTCGTGCATCTTAAAATTGAGCCAGGATCATCAAATACAACCAGGCCTTCTGCTTCGGCTTTTTTAGCAAACCTGTACGTATGATGGTTCACGTTGGTGGTTTCCCTTATAAAAAGCGCATCGAATTGTACGAGCTTACCAAAGTCGTTTTTGGTAATTATTTCTGTATTAAAGCCCAATTTATCAGCCGCAGCAATAATTTTTTGCAAAGCCTGCGGGCCGGATGGTGGGTAAGGATCGTCTGGATTAATCATTAATGCCAGATCATATTTTTTACGGCTGTATTGCTTTCTTACAATTCGTTTTCCAGTAATGTAAAAGTGCAAGGCCTCCTGCAGTTTTTTAATAGATCCGTCATTCAAATCTTTTAAATGCAAAGGTTTAAGCGAATGAAGCTGCCATTTTTCCTTTTTTGAAAAATTTGCCTGAATAATCGGAACCTGAAAGAGATTGAAAAGTAGAATCCCCAATTTAGAAAACTGCGGGTTGTCTACTTGTCCAAAAAAGATATTAATTGAAACTTTGGCTTCTTCAACATTCTTTAAACTATTTTGAATTAGCGTGTCAAATTCCTCAGCATCATCTTTAATTAATGATGGAAATCTAAAATCCTGAAGTGTAGTAATTTCAGGAATAACCTTATGCGACCTGGCTTCAGCCAAGAGTGACACATAATAACCTAAACTTTGGTATTGATGTGACCTGCATAAGTTAACAATCTTAAAAGCTCCTTTATCCTGATACTCCGGTTTACTAAAATATTCTGAAGGGGAAATAACTGTTGCCCCTTCAGCAGTAATTTTCCATTTTTCCGGATTTTCGGTTATGATGAGTTTAGGCATAAATATTTTTTGGATGAATAATTAACAAGTTAGCATCATAAGTCATAACTCCAAGCATTATGGAGTTAATCAACTTATGAAAAGATACTTTATAATATTGTTTTTCGCTTATAGGGTTGCTCTCTAATGGATCAGCTACAAACGCTTCCTTCTGATCAAACCCATTAATTACTACAAAATGACCACTCGGCTTACCTCCTAAATCATCAAATACAATTTCAAAATCACCTCTTTCTCTAGGGCTATCGTACAAATAGGTCGCACTTAAACCTGTGAGTATCGGAACACCTGTATTTAAAATTGATTTTAGCAAACCGGGTGTTAAGTCATGAAATTTAATTTCACCACCATTACTTAAAAACTTCAAATAAGCTTTTGACGCTGTTTTTAACCTTTTATCCTTTGGCTTAACAATCAATTGTTGTTCTAATTTTTTGGAGATATTGGTCTTCCCATCAAACCAGGAAGGGTCAAACGTTGATAAATTGTACGTATAAATAGTTACTTTATAACCTCTGGCTAGTGCATGATTACCCAATAATACACCAAGTGTACCACCAGACCTCAACTGTTTTACTTCAGAAATAACATCTGAAAGAGCAATATTATCACCAAAATAATTATATACTGCCTGAAGACATGTAGGCCCGCAAGTGACATCGTCCGGCTGCTTTTTAATATTGAGTGATAATGGATTTGCTGTTTGTAGCATTAATTTTATTAACTTTTAGTATTAAGTTAGACGCAGACCCATAGAAAAGTCACACAGATGATTAACAAGAATTTGAGCGATGAACAGATTATTTACGTACTTCAGAAAGAAGGCAATAACCGATATTTCACAATTTTATCTGAGCGATATGAAAATAGTATCATAAAAAAATGTAAGTCGTACGTTAAGGATGAAGATACTGCCGAAGATCTTTGCCAGGAAATTCTTCTAAAGGTTTTTCTAAAACTTAATAGTTTTCAAGGCAATGCAAAATTTTCTACCTGGTTGTTTTCAATCATCCATAATACATGCATAGATTATTTAAGAAAGCACAAGAAGAACGTTTCTAAGATAATAACCGATAAAATGGTTGATGAAGTGGCAGATTTAATTGAAGGTGTTGATGAATTGCCCGATGAACTATCTGAACAAATTCTCTTTGAATTAATGGATAATATCTCTGCAGAAGACCGATTGTTGCTACTACTCAAGTACAAAGAAAAGCACTCTATTAAAGACATCCAGCTAAGCCTTCAGCTTTCAGAAAGCGCAATTAAAATGCGATTAAAAAGGGCCAAGGATCGAATTAATAAATTATACCTTGAACAACAAAAAGGGTGAAGTTTCCTTCACCCTTTTCTTATCTACTCTTAGATTTTATGTCTTTAATTTTATCTGATGCTTGGGTATTTCCCATTTTTTCAGCCTGCTCAAAATAGGATATGGCTTCGTTTAATGTTGCCTGTTTCTTTTTTGGAGCAAGTTTAGTCCGTGTGGCAGCCAAATAATAGGCCTCGCCTTTTGCAAAATACGCTTCTGATTGTGTTAATTCTGCCAGTTTCACAAGTTCCTGCACTTTGGCCTCAATTAGCTCCAATTCTTGTTTTTTAGTCTCAATAAGTTGATTCTTCTCTATTATTTCCAGATTTTGAAGGTCTACCTTAGAAATTAACCCCTGATTTTCTTCTTTATACTGATCAACCAACAAATTAAGTTTTACCAGTTCATTAGCCTTTTCAGCAATCTCCTTTTCGTATTTTTTAATCATTGAAGTATACGTGGTGTTAACTTTCGATAAATCCATGATTTTTTTACCCGCTGCCTGAATGCTTTTTTGGATGTCAAGCATTTTCTTTTCGTAGTCATCAGGGTTTATGCCCGTTTCAAGATTAATACTTAAAGCAAGCTTATCTTTTTCAATCTGATCGATGATCGTGGTAAGAGCAATTAGCTTTTCAGCCACAACTTTGTCATTATCAATCTGAATTTTTAGTGAATCAATCTGAGATAATAATTCCGAATTTTCGTTTTTTAAATCATCATTGCACGAAATAGCAGCTACCGCTACTAAGAGTGCTATAAAAATCTGTTTCATACTTTGTGTCATTTTACCATCTGACGATAAAATAACTAAAGGTCACTGTGTAATTAAAAAATAATTATTCGATGTACGATTCCAGAAGCAAACTTTGCTCTAATGGGCTTAGGGATGCCGATTTGAACATGGCAGGAAGTAGATAAACGTCTCCGGGTTTCATTGTTACCTTACCA
This sequence comes from Fulvivirga sp., assembly GCF_040220315.1. Lineage (GTDB taxonomy): Bacteria > Bacteroidota > Bacteroidia > Cytophagales > Cyclobacteriaceae > Fulvivirga. The sequence continues at coordinate 537 of NZ_JAVJUY010000172.1, read as the reverse complement.
GCTTCAGTTGAAAGCAATACCTCTCCTTTAAGGCATACATAAATAACAAAGCTGTCCAGTGAGTTGTAGTCCCTGATGATTGTAGTATTAAATTTTAGATTGTTAGCCGTAAAGTGCTCACATTTGGCAAGGTTGGCTAGTTGATTTAATTCCGAATTATAATTGGTTTTCCCGTTAGAGGTGGGCTCAAAGTTTAATACTTCCAGCGCTTCAGCTATGTGTAACTCGCGCTTTTCCCCATTCAGATCTTTTCTATCAAAATCAAAAATACGATACGTGATATCCGAAGATTGTTGTATCTCAGCGATTACCATCCCCTCACCAACATTATGAATTCTACCAGCCGGCATAAAGTACACATCCCCTTCTTTCACCTGCTCAGAATTTAAGATATCTTCTATTTTGCCTTGTTCCAGGTAGTTACAGAACTCTTCTTTGGTTACTTTTTTATTGAACCCAGAAATTAAATGTGCTCCATTTTCAGCATGTAAAATGTACCAAAGCTCTGTTTTGCCATGAGAGTTATATTTTTTGGCC
>NZ_JAVJUY010000171.1:0-1684 GCF_040220315.1 Fulvivirga sp. | reverse complement strand
TGGAATTTTTTATTGTAACCAATTGATACTAATTTACTCATATTGGCTTGTGTAAAGTACTGATACTTATCTCTAATATCTTCAGGCGTGTCGATAAAAGAAATGTCTTCCGGCTTATTCATGGCTTTAAATACAGCTTTTGTAAGGTCTAAAAATGTTCTAGCCTTGCCACTTCCCAAATTGTAAATCCCAGAGTTCTTTCTATGGTGCATTAGCCAGAAACATACATCAACTACATCTTTCACATAAACAAAGTCTCTCATTTGTTCACCGTCTTTAAATTCAGGATTATGCGATCGGAACAACTTCATCGCATATGTCTTTTTTATTTGGTTGTAAGCATGCCACACTACTGAAGCCATTCTTCCTTTGTGGTACTCATTAGGCCCATAGACATTAAAGAACTTTAACCCTGCCCAAAACAGCGGTTTTTTATCCTGTTCAAGTGCCCAAACGTCAAAATCTTGCTTCGATTGTCCATACGGATTCAATGGCTTTAGCTTAGGAATTTCCTCTTCGTTGTCATCGTAACCAAATTCACCTAGACCATAAGTAGCTGCTGAAGATGCATACACTAGAGGAATTTGATGTTTAATGCATAATTTCCATACTGACTTGGTATATTCAGTATTCATTTTTGTTAATAGTTCAACATCAAAAAGTGTTGTATCAGTTTTGGCACCTATATGGAATATGAATTCAACTTTTGGGCCATTAGTATCTAACCATTCAATGAATAGATCTCGATCAACCTTTTCACTTATATTCAGTCCTTCAATATTTTTGTTCTTATCTGCTCTATCAAAATTATCAACGGCTACTATATCATTGAAATTTTCATTATTGAGTTTTTCTATAAGTTGACTTCCAATGAATCCTACAGCTCCTGTTACTACAATCATATTGTTTTGGTTTTTGGCAAAATAACCCAATAAGATTCAATTATGGTAAAAGGTTAATTAAAATGTTGCCTTTAGTATCTTTGTGGCAGATTTAATTTATATGGTTTTCGTAAGTAGACACGAGCATTTTAATGCAGCACATAAGCTGTACAACCCAAGCTGGACAAAGGAAAAAAATGAAGAAGTATTTGGCCCTTGTGCTAATTCGAATTGGCACGGACACAATTTTGAAATAATTGTAACTGTAAAGGGGGAACCAAATAAAGAAACAGGGTTTGTTATTGATTTAAAAAAATTAAGTACTCTTATTAGAGATGAAATAATTCAAAAAGTAGATCATAAGAACTTAAATCTTGATGTTGATTTTATGCAAGGTAAGATGGCCAGCACTGAGAATTTGGTTATCGAGTTTTGGAAGATTCTTAAACCTCAAGTAGAAAAGATAGCTCCGAATGCACAATTGCATTGTATAAAACTATATGAAACACCACGAAATTTTGTAGAATATTATGGCTAGTGAAGGATGAGATACTATTTAGTGGCAGGCGAACGGTCTGGTGACCTTCATGGTAGCAACTTACTCAAAGAATTATCCAAGCTTGACAGTACGGCAGAATACAGAGGTGTAGGTGGTGATGAGATGATAGATGCAAGAATGGTGGCCAACATTCATTACAAAGAACTTGCATTTATGGGATTTTTGGAAGTTCTGTTAAACCTCAGGAAGATCAAATATTTTCTTAAGAGCACTAAGAATGATATCCTATCTTATCAGCCAGATG
>NZ_JAVJUY010000170.1:12500-15085 GCF_040220315.1 Fulvivirga sp. | reverse complement strand
GACCGAACTGTCTCACGACGTTCTGAACCCAGCTCGCGTGCCACTTTAATGGGCGAACAGCCCAACCCTTGGGACCTTCTCCAGCCCCAGGATGTGACGAGCCGACATCGAGGTGCCAAACCTCCCCGTCGATGTGAGCTCTTGGGGGAGATCAGCCTGTTATCCCCAGAGTACCTTTTATCCTTTGAGCGATGGCCCTTCCATGCGGAACCACCGGATCACTATATCCGTCTTTCGACCCTGATCGACTTGTAGGTCTCACAGTCAAGCTCCCTTATGCTATTGCACTCTGCGCACGATTACCAACCGTACTGAGGGAACCTTTGAAAGCCTCCGTTACTCTTTTGGAGGCGACCACCCCAGTCAAACTACCCACCAAACACTGTCTCCGCCAATGGCGGATTAGGCATCACGTAAATAAAGGGTGGTATTTCAACAACGACTCCACGACACCTGGCGGCACCGCTTCGTAGTCTCCCACCTATCCTACACATTATTTACACAATGTCAATGTTAAGCTGTAGTAAAGGTTCATGGGGTCTTTCCGTCCCGTTGCGGGTACGCGGCATCTTCACCGCGACTACAATTTCACCGAGCTCATGGCCGAGACAGTGCCCAGATCGTTGCACCATTCGTGCAGGTCGGAACTTACCCGACAAGGAATTTCGCTACCTTAGGACCGTTATAGTTACGGCCGCCGTTTACTGGGGCTTCAGTTCAATGCTTCTCCTTACGGATAACATCCCCCCTTAACCTTCCAGCACCGGGCAGGTGTCAGGCCTTATACATCATCTTTCGATTTCGCAAAGCCATGTGTTTTTGCTAAACAGTCGCCTGGGCCTTTTCACTGCGGCTTCTCACCCGAAGGTGAGGAAGCGCCCCTTCTCCCGAAGTTACAGGGCCATTTTGCCTAGTTCCTTAGCCATGAATCACTCGAGCAACTTAGGATTCTCTCCTTGACTACCTGTGTCGGTTTGCGGTACGGGTACCATTAACATTACTTAGAAGTTTTTCTTGGAAGCCTGATTAGGGCCACTATCCGCGCTCCCGAAGGATTGCGGTACTATCAGGTTCAGCTAGTCTTGCGGATTTGCCTACAAGTCCAATACCTACACCCTTTAACGTGCTATTCCGTCAGCACGCGAGCCTTTCACTTCTCCGTCACTCCATCGCTGTTAACGGTAGTATGGGAATATTAACCCATGGTCCATCGACTACCCCCTTCGGGTTCGCCTTAGGTCCCGACTAACCCTGATCCGATTAGCGTTGATCAGGAAACCTTAGTCTATCGGTGGGCGGGTTTCTCACCCGCCTTATCGTTACTTATGCCTACATTTGCTTTTCTATACACTCCACCATACATTACCATACGGCTTCTCTGTGAATAGAATGCTCCCCTACCCATCACGCCATAAGGCGGATGCCAAAGCTTCGGTATTACACTTTATGCCCGATTATCATCGATGCCCTGTCGCTCGACCAGTGAGCTGTTACGCACTCTTTAAATGAATGGCTGCTTCCAAGCCAACATCCTGGCTGTCTCAGCAACTGGACTACCTTAGTTCAACTTAGTGTAAATTTGGGGACCTTAGCTGTTGGTCCGGGTTCTTTCCCTTTCGGACAAGGACCTTAGCACCCTTGCCCTCACTGCAGAGTATATCTAATAGCATTCGGAGTTCATCAGGATTTGGTAGGATGTGACTCCCCCTAGTCCTATTGGTAGCTCTACCTCTATTAGACTTAACCTCCACGCTGCTCCTAAAAGCATTTCGGGGAGTACGAGCTATTTCTCAGTTTGATTGGCCTTTCACCCCTACCCACAACTCATCCAAAAACTTTTCAACGTTTACTGGTTCGGACCTCCAGTGCGTGTTACCGCACCTTCATCCTGGTCATGGGTAGATCACCAAGTTTCGCGTCTACCCCCACTGACTGAATCGCCCTATTCAGACTCGCTTTCGCTCCGGCTCCGTGATTCTAATCACTTAACCTTGCCAGTGAGGAGTAACTCGTAGGCTCATTATGCAAAAGGCACGCTGTCACAACACGAAGTTGCTCCAACCGCTTGTAAGCGTATGGTTTCAGGTACTATTTCACCCCCTTATTCAGGGTACTTTTCACCTTTCCCTCACGGTACTTGTTCACTATCGGTCTCTTAGGAGTATTTAGCCTTACCGGATGGTGCCGGCAAATTCAGACGGGATTTCACCTGTCCCGCCCTACTCAGGATACTACTATCATTAATAAGGTTACCAATACGGGGCTATCACCCTCTATGGCCTGTCTTCCCAAACAGTTCTTGTTCTATTATTAATAATTATTGTAGTCCTACAACCCCGATCCAGCCGTAACTGAATCGGTTTGGGCTATTCCGCGTTCGCTCGCCACTACTAACAGAATCACTATTGTTTTCTCTTCCTCCGGGTACTTAGATGTTTCAGTTCTCCGGGTTCGCTTCCGCCAGTTGGCGGATAATACATCTTCAATGTATTGGGTTGTCCCATTCGGAAATCTACGGATCAATTCATATTTGCTAATCCCCGTAGCTTATCGCAGCTTATCACGTCCTTCATCGCCTCTAAGAG
>NZ_JAVJUY010000170.1:0-7500 GCF_040220315.1 Fulvivirga sp. | reverse complement strand
TAAATCTAAAATGATTGCTTCTGCCCCCAATGATTTTAAATTTTTCAATGCCTGCTCCACTTCGTCACCAGCTCCGATGGTAAAGTCCTCAAGGTAGATATACCCTATTCCTCCTTCCAACATATCATAATAAGGAACATTATTCACTTTTATTTTTTCACGTTGAACTGTGAAGGCGAGTGTATCTGAACTGCCAATTCGGATGGCTTTTATTTCAGCGCCAGTGCGGGGCCTCCCTTTTAGCAAGCTGCTGATTTTTTCAACAGAGGCCGTATTCACTTCCTCGTCATTAATTTTAACAATTCTGTCGCCTATTTTTAGACCAGATCTATGTGCTGCAAAGCCTTCATAAAGCATGGAGATATAAATACCGCTATCTAATGAACTTATTTGTGCTCCAATTCCGGCATATTCACCTGTGGTGGTAGTTCTAAAGGACTCTACATCTTCTTGAGGAATGTAGTTGGTATAAGGATCTAATGATTCCAACATACCGTCAATTGCTACATTTAATAGTTCTTCAGGGTCAGTTTCATCGACATAAAACTTATCTATCTCGCGAAAAAGGGATGCAAACGTGTCGAGATTTTTGGCTATTAGAAAATAACGATCTTCTACCTGAATTAATGCCGTAGTAACAATTGAAATTAAAATAATTGAACACAATATGTAGCGCTTCCTATTCATTCAAAAACTTTTGAGACAATTTTTGGATAGATAATAAAACAGCTGATTCGACAGACTTATAAGGCAACATTTTTTTTGCCGTATAAATATACCCAATTAGTAGATGGCTGTCACGGATTAATAATTGTTTGTGATGACGATAGGCTTCTTTAGTAAGCCTTTTAAGCCTATTTCTATCAACTGCCTTCTTGAATATTTTCTTGGGTACCGAGACCAGCATTTGGTTGGTTTCTACCTGATCTGATGCACAATAATAAACCTTAAATGGGGGTAAATAAAAATAGGAGCCCTTGCTGAAGAGCTCCTCTATTAATATTTTTTTATGAAGCCTTTCGGCTTTTTTGAAGGTTTTTTTCATGTTCGGCAACTGCTGTTTATGCCGAGATGAAGTGCTCAACCTCTGCGATTATGCAGTATTATTTATGCGTTTTTTCACTAGAAACAGTAAGCTTCTTTCTTCCTTTAGCTCTTCTTCTAGCTAATACCGCTCTACCATTAGGAGTAGACATTCTTTCTCTAAACCCGTGCTTATTTTTTCTTTTTCTTTGCGATGGTTGAAATGTTCTCTTCATCTTCTTATAATTTAACCTTTTTAAAAGGCACTAATTCCACATTCGATTTTTAATGGGGTGCAAAGATAATTAGCTTTTTATTAATTGCAAATAAGAATAAATTTTTGTTTTGTACTATTGAGCCATGAAATACATTATTAAACCAGAAGTTCCTCTTACTCACATCTTAAACATACAATTAGAAGTAAGTATCTCGCAAAAATCAGTAATTGATTTTAAACTACCTATTTGGAGACCAGGAAGATATGAGGCTGCTAATTATTCTAAAAACATTCAAAAAATATCGTTTGAAGATGAAAAAGACAATAAACTCAATTATCGCAAGAAAAATGCAAGCACTTGGTCAGTAGCGACAAATTCATCTAAAATCAGAGTAAAGTATAAGTATTTCGCATATCAGATGGATGCTGGAAATTCATTCTATAATGAAGAACAACTCTATATAAATTTCATTAATTGTATGCTATACACTGAAGATCATTTAAATGAACCCTGTGAAATTCAGATTGAAATGCCTTATGATTATAAAGTGGCGTGTGGGTTGGAAAGAAAAGCCAATATGTTCATAGCGTCAAACTATCATCAGTTAGTAGATAGTCCATTGATAGCAAGCCCTACACTAGCATGTTGGAACTATGAAGCAGGTGGAGTTCCATTTTCTATTTGGTTTCAGGGGAAGCATTCGTTAGACAAAGAAAAGGTAGTTTCTGATTTTAGAAAGTTTAGCGAACAACAGATAAACGTAATGGGTGATTTCCCGAGAAACGACTATCACTTTTTGAACCAAATTACTACTTACAAACATTACCATGGTGTAGAACATGGTAATTCAACTGTGATTTGTATCGGCCCAGGTAATGACCTGGAATAAAGTAACCTCTATAGCGAGTTTGCCGGAGTGAGTTCTCATGAATTATTCCATGCCTGGAATATTTTGAAAATACGGCCAAAAGAAATGATGCCGTATGACTTTGGCAAGGCGCCTGTTTTCCCAACTGGATTTGTGGCAGAAGGATTCACCACTTATTACGGTGATCTATTCTTAGTTCAGTCGGGAGTGTTTGATTATCAGTGGTATTTTAATGAGTTAAGTACTCTTTTTCAAAGACATTTTCACAATGGTGGCAGACTAAATAATTCAGTAGTAGATTCTTCGCTTGATCTGTGGGTAGACGGCTACCAAGTTGGTGCCCCAAATAAAAAAAGTTCGATATATGTTGAAGGTGCCATGGTAGCACTTACTCTTGATCTAATGATTCGCTCAAAGTTTAATAGTCGGAAAAGTCTGAATGACGTAATGAGCGTTCTTTGGAATGATTTTGCTAAAAAAGATATTGGATATAGTATCAACGATATTCAGTTGATTTGCGAGGATGTTTATGAGGAGTCACTCAGCCAGTATTTCGAGGAAAATGTATATGGCGTTAAAGATAAGACTGAGCTTATCTCTAAACTTCTAAAAGAAGTAGGTTGCGAATTGTCAATTAAGTCTAATGAAAATTTATTAGAAGGTTATTTAGGTTTAAAAACTGCTGAACAAGATGGAACCCTTGTTGTCATGTCGATTGAAGAGAAGTCATTGGGTGAAAAGCATTTCTCCTTTAAAGATAAGATTAAGAAAATTGATGGTGAGTTGGTCACGAAGGATACCATTAAAGGATTAAAGCCAGGCATTCATACATTCTTGATTGAAAGACAGGCTAAAGAACAGGAAATAAGTATAGAAGCTTCAGACAGTTTATATCTGAAAATACGAAGGATTGAAAAAATAGAAAATCCTTCCGCTAAGCAGAAGGATTTGTTTGAGAATTGGTTAAACCTTTCTTAAGGATTCAAATGCTTCATTACTTCTTTGGCTTCATGCCACTCCAAGCGTGGGCCAAATTTTGAAACTATTTTGGAAGAAGCCAAACTGGCAAGCTTTCCTGCATCAGCATAAGAATGGCCATTTGTGATGCCATAAAGGAATGCACCTGCGAACATATCTCCAGCGCCATTGGTATCCACAGCGGAAACCTTGTAAGGCTCAATATCAATAAATGTATCGCCATCAAAAATCATAGCGCCATTAGCTCCTTGAGTAATAGCAAATCGTTTAGCTACTTTCTTTAACTCTTCTCTCGCTTCGTCTAAATTATCCTTGTTTGTAAAAAGCATTGCCTCCTCTTCGTTGCAGAATAATAGGTCTACACTTGCTCCAACGATCTCTTCCATTTGCGGCTTAAAGTATTTTACCATACTCGGGTCTGAGAAGGTCATAGCTACTTTTACTCCATTATTCTCTGCCATTTTTTTGGCTAGTTTCATCGCTTCCTGTCCAGATTCTCCTGGTACTAAATATCCCTCCATATATAGGTACTTAGAATCTTTAAGTGCTGCTTCGTTTACTTGTTCTTTTGAAAAAGTAGATGTGATGCCTAAGAAAGTATTCATGGTTCTATTGGCATCCGGGGTGGTCATAACCAGGCACTTACCGGTAATACCTGCAGGTGCAGTGTCGAAGGTTAGGGTGGTATCAACTCCATTTTCTTTAAGATCATCCAGGTAGAACTTACCCATATCATCTTTAGCCACTTTGCATGAATAGTAACCTTTACCGCCAAATTGACTAACGGCAATAATAGAATTGGCGGCAGATCCGCCACACTGCATATTGCTAGTAGGTAAATGAATGGCATTCACCAGCTCATGTTGTCTATCTTCATCCACCAAGGTCATGAGTCCTTTTTCAACATTATATTCCGCTAAGAAATCATCTTTAACTTCGGTAACTATATCTACAAGGGCATTGCCAATGCCATAAACGTCATACTTCTTCATTATCTATATGTTAAAATTAAGCGGCAAAGATAGGGTTGTTATAGAATTAATGAAATGTAAGTGAATTTATGGCTTTGTTAATCCTATGGCCTTCGCTCGGTTTGGATAATCAGTTATAATACCATTGACTCCCCAATCAACCAGCTTCTTCATATCCTTAATATCATTAACAGTCCAAGGTATTACCTTCATACCCATTTCATGAATAGTTTTGATTGAATTCTTACCTATTAACTTGTAGTAAGGACTGTATATTTCAGGTTTAAATCCAAGTTGTTTTATATTGGCTGATGGAGATTTGAGGTTCTCGATTAAAACTGCTAATTCAACTTCAGGATATCTCTCGTTCCAATACTTTAAGGTTCTGAAATCAAAAGACTGAATGATTACACGCTCCCAAGGTAAATATTGATCGATTACCTGATAAACAAGATCTGAAAATTCTGAGGGTACAGGGTGATATTTTGTGTCGCCCTCACTAGTGCTTTTTATTTCGATATTATAATTAACCTCCATGTGCGTTACCCCTTTCGAATGGCGTTCTGCCATTTTAATAACATCGCTAAGTAGCGGTTTATTCACCTTCATTTTCACTTGCTCAGGAAAGCGGTCATTCCCGTTAGAGCCACAATCAAACTGCTTTATCTGATTATACGTCAGATTATAAATGTTATACAGCACTTTATCATCTTTGCTGAGATTATTGCCTAAAGAATCCAAACATATTTCGTGTGATAACCATGGCTCGTGGGAAACAATCACTTGTTTGTCTTTGGTGATAACCACATCCAGTTCCAGAGTTGTCACCCCTTGGTCCATAGCATAGATAAAAGCAGGAATAGTATTTTCCGGCATCATACCCCGTGCACCTCTGTGCCCTTGAATATCTATTATTTGTGCTTTCAGAAATGTTGACGATATAATAAGACAAATGAAAATTCTTAACATGACTTAAAGGTAGTTTAAGAAGTTAGATTGTTGCAATAAAGAATGTTAAGCTTAAGTGAAATGTGTGATATACTTTCCTGATAGCTATCGGGAGAACCAGAGACCTCTGCCCGGTCAAGGCAGCGATCCCAACCTGCGTAGTAGGAAGTACCGGATTCGAACCGGTGACCCCCGCCCTGTCAAGGCGATGCTCTAAACCAACTGAGCTAACTTCCTATAATTTTCGGCTGGCAGGTAAACCCTGTCTGTCGACAAGCAGGCAACTGAGCTAATGTCCCATTTGGTATGAAGGTAAAAAATTGGACATAAAAAAAGACAGCTTTTCAACTGTCTTTTTTGTGGGCGCTGAGGGATTACTCATACACACAACCTTGCCGCACCACCCCTCGTGAATCTGCGTCACTATGTTCCTTGATTTCGAACCATTGGTTCTCATCCAGTTCCTAGTGAAATTTGCTTTAAAATAAAAAAGGCCATCAATATTTGATAGCCTTATAAATGTGGGCGCTGAGGGATTCGAACCCCCGACCCCCTCGGTGTAAACGAGGTGCTCTGAACCAACTGAGCTAAGCGCCCTATTCTTAATAATTACGCCCTTTTGCGTAACGGAATGCAAATGTAATATAGTTTTGTTTTTATGCAAACACTTTTTAATTGAAAACATAAAAATTTCTTTACACTCACATCGTTTCATCAATACATTTATATTCGTTAAAATTTAATTGAATCAGCATATTCGAAATAGGTTGTCAATTCTAAAAATTCTAAAGAAGTCATTAATAATAGCCACAATCATAATTGTGACCATTATGTCTATTGGTTCTATTTATATTTATCTTAATCAAGATAAAATAATCCAGCAGTTTGTTTCAGAAGCCAATAAGCACCTAAATACAAAGGTTGAAGTAGGTAACATCTCGGTTTCATTCATTGAAACATTCCCAAAACTTACCATACAGTTTGATGATATCAACATTAAAGGCAGCATTAAAACAGAACAGGATTTGCTTCAAGCAGATAATCTCAGTGTTACATTAGACCCTTTTCAAATAATTGAAGGGAATTATGTGGTTGAAGGGGTTTGGATTAAAAATGCTACTTGCTCCATAATTATAAACAAAGATGGCGAGGTAAATTATAACATCTTAAAAAAGGCTGAAAATGGGAGTGCTAGTTTTAAGGTTGAGCTTTCCTATGTGCAGTTAGTAGATGTAAATTTTTCCTACCTCAATGAGGAATCTTTAAACGAAATTGTACTAAAAACTAATGAAACAAAGGCCTCTTTGATCACTGAAAATAGCCTATACAATATTAATGCGCTTGGCAATTTTCAGATAGATTATATTAAAGTAAATAACAATATCTATCTGAAAGAAAAGTTGGTGCAAGCCAACTCAAAGCTAGTGTATGACGATGCTAAAAAATCATTAGAAATTAGTCCTTCTGATTTGATTATTGAAAATTCGGAATTTCAGACTTATGGTAACTATCAATTCAAAGAAGACCGAAACATCAAACTTTTTATTGAAGCTAAGGAAACAGATATTCAAGCAATAACGAATTTATTGCCTGATAATATAGCTTCTAAACTGGCAAGATATAACTCCGATGGAAGTGCCTACTTTGACCTTTCTCTATCAGGTTCTTTGGATTCCAAATATGGCCCAGAACTTGTCATTCATTTTGGATTGAACGATTCCCGGATAGATTATGCAGAAAAAAATGTGTCCGTTACCAATACCAGCTTAGAAGGCTTCTACAGCCAATCAAAATTGTATGATAATACTACTGCGTTATTAGAACTTAAAAATGTAGTTGGAAATCTTGAAGGACAAAAATTTGAAAGTAATCTAACCTTAAAAAACTTTGAAGATCTTCATTTAAGCCTTGATTTTGATGGCTCAATGACTACTTCTGCGTTATTTGATTTTTTAAAGGTGAAAGGTTTGAGCTCCAGTGAAGGTGAATTGGATGTTGTCATACAATTTGATGGTAGGATAAATGATTTAAAGTCTAAAGAACTCACCAATAAAGTTAAAACATCAGGACAGTTAGAACTAAAAAACATAACCCTTGATTCTGGGTTGTTTAAACTGCCAGTTTACGGGTTGTCAGGGCTTTTATTTGTAAACCAAAAAGATATTGCGATCAATGACTTAAGTGGTTCATATGGCAACTCTGACTTTAACCTAAATGGCTATTTCAGAAATATACTAGCTTATTTATTATTGCCTAATGAACCTCTGGGTATTGAAGCATCTTTTGAATCGAAAAATCTTAACTTAAACGAACTACTTTCCACAAAGGACAAGACTTCAGGTAATTACACATTTAAGCTGTCACCTAAACTTCGCTTGAGCCTTAACTGTACTATTGATAGAATGAATTTCAGACGTTTTCGAGCAAATGATCTTAAAGGTTCTGTTCAAATCAAAAATCAAAGACTTAGTTCAGAAAGTATAGTACTTAATAG
>NZ_JAVJUY010000169.1:0-1897 GCF_040220315.1 Fulvivirga sp. | reverse complement strand
TCTACAAGGAAGGAATGGTAGGTATCCTGTTATATATGATATTAGTTCAATACCTACGAACTACTTAGTGGATCCTAATGGAGAAATAATTGATAAATACATAAGAGGGAATGATTTGATTGAAAAGCTCAAGTCTTTATTTCCATGAGTGTCTTTATGCAAATTCAAGAGACTATGCATAATTAGTATAACATTACTCCTATCGATAAACCTGGCCAAAGCCTGCTTTCATTTGTAGAACTTTTTGATACTTCAATAAAATTGCCATAATAGATAGGCATGTAGTTAAAAGATACACCAATAAATGGGTAAATACTATTCAGTCTAGGAGGCAAGCGAAACCCTGTCTCAAAATGAATAGCATATCTTAAGTTGAGGATATTATCCGTTTCTAAATTAGGATTAACATGACCTACTTCTCCTGAAATGCTGTAGTAGTTTTTCCTGTTTTCAGGGCCTATATCTTTGTGATAAGAAATTATTCCTGCTCGATATGATAGTCCCCAAATCATGCCATTATTAGTTCCATAGTTTCTAGAGTAAACTAACTCATTGTAGGAATAGAAGTTTCTTTTTGCGTCGGATACCCGTGAATTCAGAGGCTTTCCCGTATTGATGCCAAAATTTGAAAGGAATAGATCTGACATATAAATCTTAGGGTGGATGAAATATCCAAAATTCAGTAATCCGTAGGCTGGTCCATCAGAGAAATTACCGACCTTTTCATTTTTGAAGAAATTAAAGAGTCCTATTTGTGTTCCACCAACTCTGTCACCGATGTTGATTAATCCTACCTGAAAACCACCCATATTTCCACAAATATTGATCAACCCCAATTGCATTGAAGTGCCCGTACCTTCAGCTGTACCTTTTGGATTACCTATTTCACCAGTGTGATTTATAGTAGATAGCTGAAAACCAGAATGCCTTCCTCCGGATGAATTAAAAAGAAGTGAAGCTTGGGTACCGGACATAGATTTTTTAGTGAGGTTTACCCCAAGTGCAAATTGAGCCCCACTGGTAAAAGAACCCACGCTATTAAGAATCCCACCCATTTGAACACCAAGCAAATAATTCTTTGTGCTATTAAATCCTAAGGATATCTGACTTCCAATTGTGTTATAACCTACATAATTAATGAGGCCAGATAACTGAAACCCATGCAATTCAGGAGTATACGCTATCCCTTCGGTTTTCTCTTTCTCATTGTCAGTTTTTCCAACTTGACCATTACCACCAATAAAATTTGATATGCCGGAGATATGAATGCCACTTGATGAATGAGTGTTAAATCCACCTAATCCATTGAGTTCAAAATATTTAGTGCTTCTCCCATAACCAGTGAATACATTTATAGAGATGAGATTATAATACTCTCCCGGATCGATACCATTTGTACTTAGTCCGGGAACGATCCCAAGTTGAATTGCGCTAGTTTTATATGCAAGATTTGATTGGGCATTAAGCGTAAAGCTTAATAGTAAAATCAAAAGGGGAACAACACATTTTGTCATTAAGACCAAATATTTATCATACACTAACCCGTTAATTTGTAAGTTAAATATTTTAAGACAAAACTGGAACAGCTCAAAAAGTGTCTTGAAGACTTGAAAGAAAGATTTAAATGAAAAAAGGAGATGTAATCCTGATTTCCTTTCCTTTCACAGACTTATCAGGAAATACAGAGGACAGGTTTTGTAGAAATGTTCCGGGAATTAACACTTGCACACGTCAAAGACAGCCCGCAAGTTTAATGTTGTGAAATAGCCTTCCTACTTCACCAACTCCTCATACAACAGCCTCGTCACCTCCGGCAGCATCAGGTTGCGCCAGCTTTCATCCACACAGCCGTTGCAGCCATTGGTGATGGCTACGATGCCAAACTTCTTTTTGGGAT
>NZ_JAVJUY010000168.1:0-4166 GCF_040220315.1 Fulvivirga sp. | reverse complement strand
CAACCACACGTGGTTGATAAAGTAATAACCACACGATACTCAGTCGCTTGGTTTTACCGGGGGTTACCGAGTGACCTGGTATTATAATAGGCCTTTGGCCGGTATAGGATTATACTCCCCTCCATACCATCTTCTTCGAACTACAAAAATTCACAAAAAAGCTTATCTTAGGTGGGCAATACAGATAACGTATCCGTTTTAATCGTTTATAAGTGTTTAATGTGGCTTAAAAACCGATAAGGTGTTGGTATTGAAAGGATTAACTAAAAAAAGATATGAGTAGTTATAGCGCATGCACTATAACTATATGTTAGCTGTAATTTCTACAAATCCCAATGAAGGTAACCAGCAGATTAAGTCCTGTCAACTCTATTATTAGTCCATTATTCTTCTTGTTTTTTATAGGTGGTCTTTCATATATGTTGGCGTTGGTTTCTATAAAGGAACTAACCGAAGGAACAGTAGATAGTCTTTTTAAGACTCCAATTTATGGAAGCATTGTATTCATTGGACTTCTTATTTGGATGGCTTACCACTACGCTAAAATGTGCAAGACGATTCAAATTGGAGAAGATGGGTTAAAATTTAGCGGGATTTTCAAATCTGAGTTGATCAAGTGGGATGAAGTTGACAAGATTAAACTAACCGGTAAAAAGATCATCATATTTTCTCCGATGGAAGCGACACATATCAAATTAAAAAATGGAAGTCAAAGAACAATCGTGGCCTTCTATTATGAAAATATGGATTCTATGAGGAGAGCTCTTGAGCAGGTTAATAACTGTATCAAAATAAGGAAACCTGTTGAGATAATACAAAGAAAAAGGATACCGGTAAAGATTGAGAAAGTTGGGTTTTTAAACACGGTGGGAATGACCAAATACAGCGGTAATCATTTCATTTCCTTTAATGGAATTATGATTTATGGCTGGGTCATATTTTTTGCCTATCTAGGCTTGACTACAGAATCACCCAATTCTTTCGAAACAAATCTGATCTTATTTATATGCGTCTTTGGTTTCTTTTATGGCCTGATGGGTTTCCAACTACATTATTATTATATGGACAAAGATTTCTTAGTAATTAAAAATCATGTTTGGCCTTGGAGAATACATAGATATAGAATTTCTGATATTAAACAAGCAGTATTCGAAACCCCATATAGAATGTCAACATCTCTAAGGATTATTACCAAGGATTATAAATCTACTCTATATCCTGGAGGAAGTTTGAATGATGATACATGGGAACAACTGCTTATGGAATTTAAGAACTTAAAGGTAAGCGTAAGGAATGAAGCGATTTATTAAATACAGCTAACATGCGGCATGATGAATGGCCTAAAGCATTCCATAGTCACTTGCCTGCGAACCTCACCTCTAAATCTACTCTGGGAACTGATAGTTTCATTCTGCCACTGCACCAGTCAGGAGTATTGACTTTCATATCGCAACTGGAATTTACCCGTTGCATCTCACCGAGGTTTTACTTTTTCAAGAAATCCCAAAATTTGAGCGGTTTTATCGTATACTCTATCAAAGATCACTTATAAGCTACATCAGGCGTTCCAATCATGGCTTATCCCTAACCGTAGAGGAGCCCTATCTCGCCTTAAAAAAATATCCTAACATGTCCATAGAGTTACCCAAAAGGATCTAGCGGGCCATATCGGAATTACTCCAGAATTTATGAGTAAAATTATTTCCAAAGTCAACAGAATGTAAAAGTCTTAAACTAGTTCATTTTTTTTCATGTGTTCCTGTCGGAATTTTGAAGCATGAAAAGACTAATCCTCATTACATCGTTTTTAATCCTATTGCGTGCAGGTCTATCTTGGAATGGAAACCAATTTGAGCGTAAAACCCAAAACTAATTCCATCAATAATAAATCAATAATGAACATTATGAACACCTTAAAAATTAGCAATCTTAATCTAACCTACAAAAACGGTTACAATGCCATTAATGGAATTTCTTTAGAGATAGAAAATGGAATGTTTGGTTTGTTAGGCCCTAATGGAGCTGGTAAATCTTCTTTAATGAAAACAATCGTGGGCTTGCAAAAACCAACTTCTGGTTCTATTGCATTTAATGGTATAGACGTAGTAGAAGACACAGCTTATATTAAAAAAAATCTAGGATTTTTACCACAAGATTTTGGTGTGTATCCTAAAGTAAATGCATATGACCTATTAAATCATATTGCAATTCTAAAAGGAGTTTCCAACAAAGCAGAGCGACAAAACCAGATTCGGTACCTATTGGAAAAAGTAAATTTATGGGATTTTAGAGATAAGGAAGTGCATACCTTTTCGGGTGGTATGAAACAGCGTTTTGGAGTAGCACAAGCTTTGATTGCAAATCCTAAAATAATTATTGTTGATGAACCAACAGCAGGGCTTGATCCAGAAGAGCGTAATCGTTTTAATACCCTACTTAGTGATATTAGTAGTGAAGTTGTTGTGATTTTATCGACCCATTTGGTTGAAGATGTGAAAAATCTGTGTTCAGAAATGACCATAATGAATCGAGAGAGGGTTCTTAAAACTGGAAAGCCAAAAGCATTAATTAAAGAACTAGAAGGTAAAATCTGGTCAAAATTTATTGATAATGATGAATTAGAAGTTTACAAATCAAAATTCAATGTTATCAGTCAGCAACTTATAGAACGTCAATTACAAATCACGATATTTTCGACCACGAAATCTGAAGGATTTTTGCCAGTTGAGCCAATACTTGAGCACGTTTACTTTAATGTTCTTTCTCAAAACAGTTGATTATGAATGCTATACTTCAATTTCAACTAAAGCATAGCGGTAATCGGTATGTTTTAAGTTTAACAGGTGCAATATTGTTATTTGTAGGGTGGTTTGGTGGTTACAAATTTAATTTAACTGCAGGTGAGGGTATTTACCTGAACTCACCATACACTATTGGTTTTATGATGGCATTGCTGAGTTTGTCAATTATATTTTTAGCCATTTTATATGCAATGGAGATTCTATTTAAAGAATGGGATACAAGGTTTGACATTATGTTATTTTCATATCCTATTTCTTTAAAGACCTACTTAATAGGGAAATTTTCAACATTTACTTTAAAAACATTTCTCAGTTTTTTCATTTTAATTGTTGGTTTTGTGATTGGTCAAAACTTGCGTACAGGAAGTGAGATGCAGGAAGGATTTAATCTGTGGTTTTATTTATATCCTTTTTTGATATTCGGAGTGTTAAACTGCCTTTTTATATGTAGTTTTTTATTCATTGTTGCTTATACAACTCGTAAAAAATTATTGGTAGTTGTAGGCGGTTTATTGCTTTATGTGCTTTACATGGTTTTATTGGTGTTTTCTAATTCACCATTCATGGCTGGAAGTACCCCTCAATCGATTGAAATACAACAATTATCTTCAATTATTGATCCCTTTGGAGCTTCTGCTTACTTTTTTGATGCTAGATATTTCAACGTAGAACAGAAAAATGAATTTATAACCCCATTTTCTGGATTTTTGGCTTTAAACCGAATGATTTATGCCTTGTTTTCTCTAGTCTTTCTTTGGATGACATACCGTTATTTTCCCTTAACAAAAAAAGCAGGTAAAAAAGCACTAACACAAAAGAATCAAAAAGATGAAAAAGATGGAGTCGCTATCCATAGATTAACGAAAGTAAAAGTTCCAACTGTTGATTTTAGTTTTAAAACTGAATTTAAGTCTATTCTTTCTTTTGCAAAGCAAGATTTAATCTACTTATTTAAAGGAGTTACCATTGTCGCGGTTTCTATTTTGTTGGTGTTCTTTGTAGGAATGGAGATGTATGCGGCAATTGATAAAGGTATACGTTTACCGCAGTACTATGCGAGTTCAGGACTTTTAGCTACTTCTATTTCTCAAAGTTTTCACTTGTTGGGTGCATTCATTTTGGTGTATTTTGTTAACGACATTTATTGGAGAAGTAATGCAGCTGGTTTTTATTTGATTGAACAGAGCACATTGTTTTCCAAAACAAAATTAAAAGGACACTTAGTATCTATTGGTGGGCTATTAATATTTTTAACCACAATACTTGTTGTATTAGCTTTACTTTTTCAAATAAGCTATGGATATACCCAAATTGATTGGTTGGCATTTTTAGGTGTTGTTTAGTACTCCCTATTCTTTAGACCAC
>NZ_JAVJUY010000167.1:0-4230 GCF_040220315.1 Fulvivirga sp. | reverse complement strand
TGAACCTTCAAGGCTTAGATCTTCTCCATAATCTCTTCGTGCGTCCAATCACACCTCTGGTCAAATTGTCGATCTGAGAGCAAATTTTCCTTGTCACTTTCTAGATCTGAAAACATCTGAACAACCTCATATTTTCGATTGTATTCTGGTCGGTTATGAAGGTATTGAATAATGGAGTAAGCATTGTCCCATATCTGTTTGGTAAAGGAGATTCTAATCTGGAAGTGCGCAAAAAGGTGATTCAAGCAATTAATTATGTTCTCGACGGGATAGTGGTAGATTTCCTGAAAGAATAGATCTTCACCACCATTTGATCTCGATAAATGGTCGATATTGTAAAGAAATGAGTAGCTTCTTGGAGATATATTTTCATTGGAAACTATCTTATCTACATAGTTCCATGTTAAACTTAGAATGGGAATTTTATCCCAACGATAATCACATAAGCAGTTAAGTCCGCAATAAATAATTAATTCAATCAGGAAATTCCTGTCAACACTTGATATCCTCTTATGATTGACTTCAAAAGCAATATGATCCAGCTTTTCTTTTAGATATCCCAAATCAGTTATCATGTATTGATTTCCAGTGTATGGTGACTCTATTGCTCTTTTGAAAACTTCATATTTTTTTGGGTAAGAAAAATTGAAAAGTTCCAAGTTCCATGCCTTAAATAAGCCAAGATACATTTCAAAGATTAGGTCAAGGTCTTCATTTGGCGTTTTATCAAGAATTCTGAAAATGGGTTTGAGATGTTTCTCTTTCAGGTTTTTATTCCATGAAAAGTAGTCCGGATTACTCAATATATCTGAAGGAAGTTTGCCATACCTTCTTTTACTTATGGCTTTGATGTCACCACTTACGGGACAGATAATTAAGAAAATATCTTTCATTAAATCTTAAAACGACCGTCTTTATAATCATCAATTAGGATCTGCAGGACGCGAAGATCTGGAGCTACTTTATAGAAATGATTAATCTCGGAATCAAGCACAATACCTCTTGATTTGCAAATCTTTTTGATGTCATTGTATGTATGCACTTTCAGAACTTTTCTCCTACTTCCAATTCTTGATAGGAGTTCATTTATTCCTCTGGTTTTAAATTTTTGCCAACGGAGTAGGTCAGCCATGAGTGAAGGAGGTCCAGCTAGTACCATTCCAGCGTTGAATTGAACTTCATCCCATATTTGCCGAACGTAGGAGATATACCGCTTGTCCAGGTTGCCAAACTCATCAATTAGAATCAAATCCAAATCATTCCTTTCATTGATTATATTTATTGATTGATCCATGAGGTGAAAGATGTGCGGGTTTTTGAATACTTCTTTCTTATTGTACTGGTTCAGTATATCAACCTCCGTCAGAAATCTACTATAGAAATGTCTGGCTGGTTCTCCTCTACCTACTTTTATATAAATTGAAGATTCGATTTGCGAGCTGATCTTTTTAAGTGTGGTTGTCTTCCCGTAACCATTTTCACCGATAAGAAGTACCAAAGCTTTTTTTTCTCTGGCGAACTCTACCCAATCTTCAATGAGAAGGTAATTTGAGGTTGGAACGATAATTGGTCTTTTTACCGATGGGAAATCCTGAATTTTGCTAATCGGTTTGGTTTTGGTTGTTTCCATAGGGCATCTTTAAAATTCATACTCAGGAAAAGGTTGCTCGTCTATTACTTTGTTTCTATCGATTTTCTCACCTTCAAGCACATATTGATTGATAAAGGATTCAAAATTTTCATTTACATCATCCTTACTTTCCTCATAGTACATGCTAACTATGGGATCATTGGATTTTAGTATGTGCAGCTCTTTTTGGTTGGCCTTATACAATGAGTTTGTATGTGTCCTTAGGGATTTGTTTTGCTTGATCTTCCCATACTTTCTCGGATCATTTTCATGATAGAACTCTTTCTTATACACCTTCTCAATGAACTGATCCCCATCAAACAAGAATACGTAATCATCAATTTTCGAATTATAGTAAGTATCAACTGCTGTCATATTGTATTTGACTCTGTTGTCATTATCCTCAAGTGCATATTCAAACCTTCCGAAATTGATTTTTGACCTTTCGACTTTACGTGTAACTTTTGACCAACAGACTCGAGCAATTTGATCCTGTGATATGGATTTGGCATCCAATATCTCACCAGAGTTAAACTTCTGTTGTGGTGATGCTGCTTTCCCGACTCTTGTATTCCATTGGTGAATTAACCTGGCAGCAAAAGAGATAAGTTCGGATCGAGATTTTAAAGAGTTCTTATTTTTATAGAGGTACTTGATTCTATCCTTATTGATTTTGTGATCATCAGATTTTGCAGTAATCCCTAAGCCTATGTAGTCAAAGTAATTTCTAGCGATTTGAATGTGGAAATTGCGAAAGAAATTCTCGACGGTTCCTTTGGCATTGGGGTAATCCGGAAGATGCTCCCTCCATAGGGTCCCAAATAGTTTATTGGTATCCTTCTTAAACTTGCTGAAGCGATCAGAGGTATGAGCTGATGATTTATCTGTAATGATGCATGCTGGCACAAAATGATGTATATCAAGAGCCATGAAGTAGGCTTCCAATGCCATATCGGTTGTCTCCTCTTCTTCTAGGCTAAAGCCTATGATTGTTGACGAGTATATATCGATGATTACATAGAGCTTAAGAAACTTAACCTTACCGTCCTCACTTAAATATGGAATTTGAAACCTACTTCCATCAGCCTCAACTACCTGCATTTTATAATTTGGCTTTTGTCTTCTTATGTAGGGTTCCAAGTGTTTTTTAAAAAAATCATATCCGTATCTTTTTTCTGATGTAATATTTTTGACCTCTTGCGAGATATGATTTAGAAGGGTTGAATATTTAATGCGTTTGTGAGTTGGTGAGCATTTGTTGATTTCCTTCAGTATTTCAGTCTTTAACAGCCCCTTTCCCATAAGGTCGACGATTTTACAAAGATGCCATTCATCTACCTTCCTTATAGCGGGATTTCCTTTACCAACAGCTTTATGAATAACAGATTCAGCGAAGTTGTCTGATTGTCGGAGTTCTCTGAATTTTCTTCTAAATGATTCAGGAGTTGAGTAGTAGTTGTAACCCAGGTGAATGAAGGACTTATAGATTTTTAAGATTACGGATCGTTTGCACTTGAGTTCTATGTAAATCTCTAAAGCCTTTAATAATACCGCATGTTTCTGTGCGTAAAACTTTTGCCTTTCTTCAGTTTTTACCAAAGTGAAATGACTAAGGAAATCTTTGTACTCTTTTTCATGAGCAACTTTGAGGGCTACCAAGTGTCTTTTATCAAGGAGTCTGTTAGGAATGTTGTTAACAGACACCTTAAGCTTACAATTATTCAACAGATGATCTGTTATTCTTTTAGGTAAGTAGTCGGAATAAAAGTAGATCACATTATTTACCGAGAATTGGTCACATTTCCACTCCTTTGATCTTCCTGTTTCAAAGTCATTTACTCCCTGGGTAATGACATGCTCTGGGATTTTATTTCTCCTGAGGAAATCTATAGATACGCGAGAGCCAGCAGAAATATCAATTGTTTGTGGTATCATAAGAGGGCTGATTATAATGGTTATAGAATTTAAAGAAAATGCGCAACGGGATGCGCATTTAGCCTCTTTTGGTCAATAATTAGACTTAATTAGCCAAATAAAGAATCAAGTCCAACTTAATTTATCGAGAAATGAGATATCTTGACATATTGGCAATTCTTTGTTGACAAATGAGCAAGAAATTGACAGGAAAACAAGAAATCGATTGGATAGCTGTTGGCGCTCGAATAATTTTCGAGAGAACCAAAAAGAGAATTTCTCAATCAGAATTGGCAGAGAATATTTGTGTGCATCCCTCGGCATTATCAAAATATGAAAGAGGTCAAAGAGAGATTCCTGTTATGGCTTGCCTTAGATTATCGAGAGCGTTAAATATCACACTCAACCAACTTTTAGAACTTCCAGATCACGAAAGAAATTACAGCCCAATAGGAGACAAGATTGCAAGAAGGGTTTCAGAGTGGAATTTGGAGTGGCAGGAGGACATTAACAAAGTAGTTCACTTATATGAACTTATTCATGATGCATCAGAAAGCTCCAATTTAAAATCCGTTGAATTGCAGTCAATTCGTGAGGTACTTAGACCTTAAGTAATTCATCAAGACTAATACTCAATGATTTGCATATCCTGGAGATTGTTTAGTACTCCCTATTCTTTAGACCAC
>NZ_JAVJUY010000166.1:0-1580 GCF_040220315.1 Fulvivirga sp. | reverse complement strand
AACAGTATTTGGTGGGGAATTCGTTGGAGACGGGATCTCCCGAATGGGTGAAGCACCTCCCCAGGAAGGCTATCCCCCGCTCGCAGAGGAAGATAAAAACCTGGTGATGCATGTTGCGCTGGAGATTACCGGCGGCCACATGCTGATGGGCACTGACGCCCCTGAGTCGATGGGATTTAAACTCAACAAAGGAAACAATGTGTATATCAACCTGCAGCCAGATACCCGAAAAGAGACCAAACGACTCTTTGATGCATTGTCAGCTGGTGGCGAAGTGACCATGGAGTTGCAGGACATGTTCTGGGGTGACTACTTCGGATCATGCACCGACAAGTTTGGTATTCAATGGATGTTTGCCTGTGCGGAGAAGGCCTAAATCTGATCGGATTAAATTCTAGATTACACTCACAGCCAAAGCCGTTAGATTTTCTATTTCCCAGAGGTAGCTGTCCATTGATTATGACAATGTGTGCCTCTGGATAAATTAGGGTGGTTTGAATTGCCACGCCTTTGATGTCTGAGCGAACTATGCCTTTTCAAATGAAGGTCAATTTTCTTCTAGCACGTATTGCACCTTACAGTCATTTTGGGTTTGACTGGTAATCAAAAGTGAGCTACCGTCATAAGTATAATCATAAATGGTAAAGTCTGTTCCAGCCGTCCAGTAAATATAGATTTCTGAATTTTCAGTATCCAGAACGTATTTTGTTCCCTGGGATAAGGACCCTGTTGTTCGTGAAAAAGTGCCATCACTATTGAATTGCCACGTCGCACAACTCTCAGTTGATGGGTTACAGGCGGTGGATTGATTGTCTGCCGAATTAGGGCATTCTACATCATTGAGACTCACCTGATCGTATGTACCCACAATTAAAGTAAGTGGATCAGTATTATCATCTTTATCCCCACAAGATGATAAATATGCTAAAAATACAATTAAAATAAAGCCAAGAGAGATTACATGATTCTGTTGGGACTTAAGAAGGCTAAGACGATTCCTATTGAATAAAAGAGCAATAGAATTACGATTAACCACATGATTACGACAGTGACTCTATAATTTATTAGATACATATTATTATTTAATAAGTAGTATGCTAATAGAAAATCCACTAATGTAAGCAAAAACACTACCCACAAGAAAATCTTTTTACCCAATGTAATCTTTTTAAATGCCGCATAGCTATCAGCTGTATCTGATTTGATTAGATTAAGATCTAATCCATATAAAAAAAATAAAATTCCATTCTTATAAAAAAGAAATCCGAGCGAGAAAAAAATCAAGAGGCCAAGTAATATGAGAAAAACTATTTGCAAAATAGAAGGATAATGCATAGTGATTTCATTAAGCTGGTTTCTGGTTCTTAAATAAATGATTCAATGGCTCATTTCTCATGCCAGCTACCAGATTGATAAACAATTCAGTAGACTTCTATACCCATAACTACTATGAATATACTTCTTTTTCGACTTATTTCCACATAACAGTATTATAAAAAATGGCAAATACTAAAATCCTACCATTCTGATCTAATGGCAAACCCATAATTAATATACCACTCAATGAATGCAGAATTTTT
>NZ_JAVJUY010000165.1:0-10601 GCF_040220315.1 Fulvivirga sp. | reverse complement strand
TCGCCTGCAGATTCCATTCTGCTGGCCGTGTTTATCGTATCTCCAAACAGGTCGTAGGCAAACTTCTTTTTGCCTACCACACCGGCCACTACAGCTCCTGAATGTATTCCAACCCGCATGTTCCATTGTAATTTGTGGTTCTTATTCCTTTCCTCCAGGTAGGATTGCATCTTTTGTGCGGCTCTGACACACGTTACTGCATGATTCGTAATCTCATCTTCAAGGCCACATGCAGCCATATAGGCATCACCAATGGTTTCAATCTTTTCCATGCCGGTTTCCTCCATGATTTCATCAAATCGCCCGAAGATGTCATTCAGCTCATTAACTAGGGTGATGGCCGGAATGGTGGCCACTAATTCGGTAAATCCTTCAAAATCAGTAAATAGTATCGAAACATGCTCATGCCGCTTGGGAATGGTCTTACCATGTACTTTCAAGTCTTTTATGATCTTTTTAGGTAGAATATTATGCAAAAGGTCATCTGATTTTTTCTGCTCTGCGATTAATGAGTCTTCAGATCGATCAATCAGCACAGACAAGCTCCAAATTAAGGCGAGACAAATGAATGCCGTCATGCCCATATTAACAATCTGCGATAAATAGGGATCCATGTCATTGTGTGCATAGAATTCTGATTGAAAAGCAACGGCAATAATTAAAGTTAGGCAAGCCATTACACTGAAACCATGGGCAAGAGCTCTTGCCTTTCGTGGGAAAGTCATGTAGGGCAAGATGATGATCAGAAAACAAACAGTGGTAATCCCTGACCCGTATCCGGACAAGTAAAGAAATACGAGAACTGAAATGTATGCGGAGCTAGCCAGCCAGACTGAAGCAACTACCCGGCTTCCTTTCCGGTTGAGCACCATGACCATCAGAAACATCAAGCCCAATACTCCATTCCATACAGCACTTGTTATTTCCGAAATGGATAGGGCAATGGACATCCATAAGGTATTGAAAAGAACCCCTAGCATGGCGGCTATATTGGATACCTGCAAATACCTTTTCTCAGTTACTAAGAAATTCTCCCTTACACCAATATCAGCGACTCTTTGCAAAAGAGTTTTTTTTCGTGTCATCTTGGGCCGTTTAGTTATTCCGGTTTTCTTAAGTATAAGGATTATTCTTAGAAGTAACTACTCCTCCCAGATTTGTGTGTCACCTGAGCCACTTAATCTTCTTTAAGCAGATCTGCTTCCCTGACAAAATATGGTTTTAAACGATGAATCCCATATCTGGGAGCTATATTATCCTGAGCCATCATGGTGAGAAAAAATTCAATGGGACCATATGTTCTGGATGAAGTAAATATCCTCATTAAACCAATAGTCATTTTCCTGATCCAATCCGGAAGGTGGACAATTCCACTAGGCATTTCACATGCCTCCAGGGCTATTTCTGCTATTTCATTTTGTGTAAGAATATCCGGCCCTCCCAGAATCAATTCATTCTTTACATCCAACGATTCGATAATAGCTTTTGCCAAATCAGTACCATGAATGGGGTTCAATTTGTATTCACCATTACCGAATAGGTACACCTTTCCTTTACGGGCCATGTCCAGAAAGTCTTTCATATCTGAGAAAAAACCGTTTGGCCGAACCACTAGGTAGTCCATACCAGATTGCTTAAGCTTATCCACGAATTTCTCTTTGGCTTCCATGATTTTCAAGTGCCTCATATTTTCTCCATTGATAACTGACACATAAATGAATTTTTTAATGCCTGCCTTCATGGCCTCATTAAGGAGATTCATATTGGCCTGATAGTCTACGTCCATATAGGTCAGCCCATCTTTCTGTCTTGTAATGCCAACGGTAGAAATCAAAACATCTGCTCCCTGAAACTGACCGTTAAGCGTAGTTGGGTCTGTAACTTCGGCTTTAATGATTTGCTTTGAGCCTAAACCGAGTTGCAGAAGCTTTTTCTCATTTCTTGCAATCGCCTGAAACGAGATATTCTGACCTTGTAGTTCTTGAACGAGGTGGCTACCTAAATACCCTGTGGCACCTGCTATAATTATCTTTTTCATTTTCTTCCATTTACAGGGCTGTCTTAAAATTCGTTTTTCATGATGGTTTCAAGAATCTGATTTCGCTGTTCACCTTTATCTTGCTCGTTACTTAGAAGGATAATGAGTCCATTAGACTCCGGGATAAGGGCTATAAAGCTTGTGAAGCCTGCAATATCGCCACCATGATGGTAGATTACCTGATTTTGAATGTTCAGCGTGAACCAGCCTGCACCCGGTGCGTTGACACCATCCTGACCGATAGGCGTAACCAATACGGCTTCTTTCTCTTCATTGGTATAGTAATCACTAAGCATGGCATCACCCCATTTTTCCAGATCCGACAAAGTACTTTCTATTTCACCTGCGCTAAAGGCGATTTGCATTTGATAAGCTTCAACCTCCAGGCCGTTATTGTATCCTTTTGCTCTTTTTGCATCCAAAATCTCATCCGGCCCTTTACCTGTATTAAACAAGTTAAGTGGTTCGTAAACTTTTTCTTGCAAGTATTCCTGATAACCTTTTCCTGTAAGCTCCTCGATTAGGATTCCCAGAATAAGGTAGTTGGAATTGGAATAGGAAAAGAATTCACCTGGTGTAAAGATTAATCCATCTTCTTCTATCGACTCAGTGATGATTTCGAAGATTTCACCGGTATCAAAGAAATAGTTGTTCTGCTTTGCGAAAGCTTCTACCGTCCCTACATAGTCAGGAATTCCTGAGTGATGTGTCATCAGATGTCTGATTGTGAGCTGGTCACCATGAGGGAATTCATCATTGAAATCACTTAGTGGCTGATCAAAATTCTCAATAAGTCCATCCCGCTTCAGGTTCACTATTGCCGCTGAAGTAAAAGACTTGGTTATGGAGCCAATTCTATAAATGAGGGAGGGGTCATTCGGAATACTGCTTGAATTATCAGCCATTCCAAATCCTTTTCTTATCAGGTCTGTATCTCCTTTACGGATTAACACGCTTCCTGAAAATCCAATTTCTTCAAGGTATGCCTCTGCGGAAGTGTATTCAGCCGGTTTTGGTTGTGGATCATTGTCATTGTCGCTGCAAGCACTCATAGCTACTGCAAGCACTGTAATCATTAACAGGGTTATTTTTTTTATTAAAGCTGCCATTGTATTTTGTGTTTTAGAATTAAATGATGGCTCAAAACTAGCGTAGCATGCCATGTTATTCGTCTCAGAATATATAATGGGACAGATGAATGAAAATCAGGACTTATTTATTCATTTATCTTATGTTTAACCTCCTGTAACATTTGATAGAAGAAGTTTTTCATTAAAGGTTACATACCGGATTAAAGAAGTTCAGGATCTCATTCGGAGTGAAATGCCGGACGATCAATATGTATTAAAAAGAGAGATTTGTATTAAATCAAAATCGTAAAGCAATGAAAAAACTCGGTTTATTACTTATAGGAATTACAGTTGTTACATCTCTCATGGCTCAGGACAGTCGGGATAGTGTGATTGGAAAATTGGACATTCGTTTGGAAAGAGAATTGCAAAAGGAAACTATACACAATGCATTTCTTTCTGTTTACTCACCTTCCCGTGATTTTGAATACCACATAGCTAAAGGTGCCTTTAAAGACAGCATGAAAGTAACTAACGCACATCCTTATTATACGGCAAGTGTTGGTAAGACTTTTACCGCAACTGCAATAGGCATACTGGTTGACCAAGACAAGATCAAATTTGATGATCCCATTTCGAAGTATTTACCAGATGCGATAATGGATGGATTACATGTATTAAATGAAGTCGACTACAGAGATTCAATTACAGTTTCACATTTACTGCAACATACATCAGGCGTGGCTGACTACTTCGAAAGAAAGACCATAGACGGTACACCAAGCATGTTTGATTTGATAATGACACAACCTGACCGATTTTGGGAGCCTGAAGAATTGATTACCTATTCCAAAGCCCATTTCAAGCCTTCATTTGCTCCCGGAGCCGGATATTATTACACGGATACAGAGTACGTATTATTGGGGATGATCATTGAAGAGGTCAGTGAAATGGCATTTAATGAGTTTCTGGCAAAGAATATCTTCGGTCCACTTGAAATGAATCATACCTATCTGAACAGAAGGTCTGAGGCAAGTAAACCTACACTTCGAATGGCAGAAATGTATGCCAGCGATTATGAGATAGGCAGTTTTGAAAGTTTAAGTGCAGATTGGTCTGGTGGAGCCGTTGTTTCTACAGGAAAAGATTTGATCACTTTTCAAGTGGCTTTGTTAAATGGAAATTTGGTGTCAGAAGAAACATTAAACAAAATGCAGCAATGGGTTGACGAAACAAAAGGAATGGAATATGGCTATGGCCTGCGAAAAATCAATTTTAATGAACTTTCTTCCGGCCTACCGGAATGGGTAGTTATTGGTCACAGCGGATTGAATGGCACTTTTATGTTCTACTGCCCTGATCTGGATTTTTATTTGGCGGGTACTTTGAATCAACTGGAAGCTTCTAAAGGTTCGGTTCTATTAATGATGGATATATTAATAGAATGCACGAAACTTTAAGAGAAGTGTGCATGCTTTAATTCACCTGGTTTCGTTTCACCCAGGCCTTGGGAGTAATACCGGTATTTTTCTTGAAAAAATCATTGAAGACTGATTTAGATGTAAAGCCACTATCAAAAGCTAAACCGAGAAGGGTAAGGTGACTATTACCTGAATCCAGTGCCTTTTCCTTGAATGCTTCAAGCCGGTACCCGTTGACAAACTCGTTGAAATTTTTACCTATAAACTCGTTGAGTAAAAACGATAGCTTATTAGGCGAGATGTTAATCATAGCTGCCGTTGACCTCAAAGAAATCTGGTTATCTAAATAAACAGCTTGTTTTTCCATCAGTTCTGTCAGGCTATCTATATAAGGTTGTGCCTCTTCCCTCGAAAGAATAGAAACTTTTTCTTCCCTGCTTGCAAGTGTTGGGTTTGAAACACTCCCTGTTAAATTACTGGCAGCTAACTTTTGAAACTGCGCATGGGTATGCAGGGGCAGGAGGAACGGGCTATGTTTAAAATTGACATACTGGCCCAATCTCCGCTGTACGGCATCTGACAGTTCCGCCAAAGCTTTACCTATCCTACCAGCCTGTGTGTTGATAAACAGATTCCATGGGAATAAAGTAATTGCTCCTTCTTCATTCACCATACTGTCGATTTCAGTTTCGTCAAATGGTTTCGTTTTATTAACAAAATCATATAGCATTTTACAAACAATGGGTCTCTCTGTCAGAGGTGTTGCATGCAGGTAATTATTCAATGCTTCCTGTTTTCCGCTATGAATTAAACATAGCTGTTTTAATGCAATAGCGTGTGTAAAGCCCGGATCTAAAAACAGGGCCTGCTCTGCGAAGTTCTCTGCTTGACTGTAGTCATGTTTCAAGTAAAAAATATTGGCCTTGGTAAAGAAGTGATTGGGGGAAAGCGGATTGATGTGGAGGATTTTTTCTACATGCTTCAAGGCACTTTCAAAATCTCCGGTGGCCGTATATAACTCAACAAGACCTTCTTCAGCTTCTGTAAAGGTAGGATTGAGTTGTATGGCTTTGATATAATTTTCCTGTGCCTTTTGAAAGTCCCAATGCCCCCAGAAACTTAAGGTAGCTTGTGCATAATAGCCAAGTTCAGCCTGGTCGTCTAATTTGAACCCTTCCTGTATATGAAATTCTGCCTGCTTTAATAATTCAGGATCCGGCCACCACGATCCGGCCATGGCAAAACAGTAGGCCAATCCGAAATGAGGATCTGCATAACCGGGTTCAGTTTCAATACACTCCGAATAAAGGGCAATAGCTTTTTTAATACCTTCTTCGTCCCATTTTAAATGGTTGTAACGCGCTTTCAAATAAGTATTGTAGGCTTGCAGGTTGGAGGTTGGCGCTTTCACCAGATGATCTTCCAGGTTCAAGTGCCCGAAGTTTTCCCTGATCTTCTCGGCTATTAACAGACTCACCTCGTCTTGCAGTTCAAAAATATCGGCCAACTGCCTGTCAAAACTCTCCGACCATATATGAAAACCATTGTCGGTTCTGATGAGCTGAACAGTGATACGAATGCGTTCATCCAGTTTCCTGATGCTACCTTCAAGTACTGTGCTAACCCCCAATTGGTTTCCAATAATTCTGACGTCTTCTTTTTTATGCTTGAAAACAAAAGAAGATGTTCTGGCTGTTACTTTTAAACCATCAATCTTGCTCAACGCATTAATGATTTCTTCCGTCATTCCATCAGCAAAGTATTCATTTTCAGTATCTGAACTTAGATTATCTAAAGGGAGTACTGCTATGGACTTTTGATTGATCAACTTTTTAGAAGCTAAGATTCAAAAATAATCAATGCTCAGGCAAAAAGTCCTGAAATCTACTAAAACGTCTGCTATTTCATTTCAGGACGATTCACCCTCTTTTTCACTTCATCTTTACATTATCAATTCAAAAAAGCAGCGGAAATAGTTATCAAATGATGATTCCCTGTCAACAATCGGACCTTTAAAAATTATGACATCATGAAAAATCTATTAGCAGTTATTTTATTTCTTAGTACACTTAGTGTTTTCGCTCAAAACAACTCACCATTGGGTAGAGAAACTGAAGTTGCTCATAAGTACAGGATAAGTACACCTGTAATTACTTTGCCACAACTTGTTATGGATTCCTGGGACGACCGAAAACATACGCAACACATAGAGCTTCATGTAAAGCGCAACCTCGATAATAAGAACATCATAGGTTTGAAGTTCGCTACGTGGCGTTTGTTTCAACCGATGGGAATCACTTGGTGGGATGGTCTTTTGGATAAGTTAGAGACAGAAAGTGAGTTCTATCCCGGACATGTACGAGAAAGTGGAATAGGCATCACGTACCAGCGTATGTTATGGAAAGGGCTATTCGCAACTGTAGAAGTGCTACCGCAATTTCAAACCTACATGGATCTTGACGGTAATAAACTTGGCAATGGCTTTAAACTTTATAATTCGTATCATCTGGGCTACCATATTGCATTTGGTAAGAAAAAACGGTTTTTCATAGAGCCCCAGGTTCATTGCCAGCACTGGATGTTTGATAACAATGCCCCTGATGGATTTAAGGAGTTGGACGACAAATGGAGAAGATACTTTCTTTTTGAGCCAAACATTTATGTAGGGGTGAATTTTTAAGATAAGCCCGGATTTTGTTTTTGGAGTGCTTGAAGTTGTACAAAGACAAAAAGAATATATCGCTCCACCATGAAGTAATCCCCGGAACGCACCAAACGGTTTTTCCTTTGATTGGGGTGGGAGGTGTAAGTTGGCGGGGTTGATGACTAAATAGCAGAATTTGTTAAATTGTACTTGTCATGTTCAATGCAGGACAAGTATATCGGAGAAGAGATATCCATCAAATGTATGGAGGAAATTGGCAGAGTGGCATAAGTTCTTCTGCTAAAACTCCGTATATCTTCATTTTTACGGGAGCAAGTGGTGAGCAATATGGCTACAAAGATGAGTGGTTGAATGAGGATGTTTTTTCATATACCGGTGAAGGACAGAGTGGCGACATGCAGTTCACCAAAGGAAATTTGGCTCTAAGAGAGCACTTAAGTACCGGAAAGCGTGTGTTTCTGTTTGAATATGTAGCCCAAGGAAGGGTAAAGTATGTTAGTGAACTAAGTTTCATTGATTGTGATTACTTCGAAACACTTGATCTAACTGGTGACTCAAGAATAGGAATAAAATTCTTTTTTAATAGAGTAGGAGAATCAAAATACACCATTCCTGATGAGCTGAAGTCATCTAACTTGGTTGCTGATCCCAGAGAGGCGTATGTAAAAATAAAGCAACCGAACTCAACCGAACGAAGTGGCTTAGTTACTTCAAGAGTTGGGCAAGGTGCCTACAGAAAAAGTATACTTCATCGATGGTCTTACAAGTGTGCGGCAAGTGGTTACAATGATACCCGTATTCTAATTGCCTCCCATATCCAACCATGGAAAGATTCAAATGATCAAGAACGATTGGATGTTGACAACGGAATCCTTTTATCACCTGATTATGATGCCTTATTTGATAAGCACTTAATCAGTTTTGATCAAGCTGGCAAGATCATTTTATCTTCGGAGCTCACAAAAACTCCAATTGAAACGCTTGGAATAACTGGAAAAGAAAGGATTGATTCATTAAACGCTGGTAATAAAAGATATCTTGAAAATCATAGCCAGTTGATAAAATAGTAATTGAGACATTTTTAACGTCATCATTCATAGCTCATAACCCCCCGCCATACCTACAAAATGATCATTTCAATAGAGGAAATGATCATTGATTCAGAGTTTCTGCTTTGCTTCTAATTCCTTTGGCCCATCGAAAAAAATTGGTCAAAAAATTAGAACACAAAAAGTATGAAAGCATTAATTATATCGGACTTTCTGTAAATGGTATATTTATCTTAAATCTTGCCCCATTTTTAAATTCGCTATCGAGTATAATGTCCCCGTTTATTTTACAAAGTGCTTCTTTTAAAATATACAATCCAAGTCCGGAACCAGTCGAACTTTCATTACCTCTATAAAACATTTCAAATATTTTGTTTTTTATATCTGGAGGTATGCCTTTACCTTCATCTGTCATGGTTATAGAAAGTGACTTTTCTAACTTACATAAAGTCATTGTTATCAGAACTTCTCCATTTTCACTCACTCCAAAAGCCACGGCATTATCAATTAGATTTTTAATAATTATGTTAAATAACATTAGGTCAATCTTAATACTATGATTCTTATCAGAGTTAAGTTCAATTTTTGAATTTAACCAGTTCCCGTTTCGCATATTTGAAGAAATTATTTCTTCAATAGTTTGTTTGATATCTATTTCTTGTTGTTTAAAAGATCCGTACTTGATATATGCGATATCTGTAAGTTTGTTTAATATTTTATCTAAGTGATTGATGCGTTCAGACATCATACCTATAAATTGTGTAGTATTAAAATCAGGAGTTATTTTCATGATATTCAATAATCCTTGAACGGAACTTAATGGCCCTTTTAAATCATGATTTGTGCGATATAGTAGAGCCTCCAATTCATTATTAACTCTCTCTAACTTTATACTATTTAAATAGGTCTCAGTCATATTTCGAATTAAAATTGAGGCTCCTTTATCAGAGGATGCTACTCTACCTTCAAAGTGTACAAGCTCGTTAGAAATATAGGTTGTCAAACTGAATGATTTAGGTTGCCTGGTTGTCATGGCTCTTTTGATTGAATCTGCTATTTCTTCATCCTTCCATTCAGGAAATAGTTCGAATAGTTTGTCGTTTATATTAACATCCTTTTTCAGCTCATTTTCAGCAGCTGTATTCCAAAAAACTATTTTATAATCGAAGTCGATGGCAAAAAATATATCTGATATACTCTCTGTAAGCTTTTTATATCTAAGCTCACTTAAAACTAGTTCTTTTTGAAATTGAGCCTTTTTTTTCTTGTTTTCATAGTCCTTAATCTCCCTCTTGATTACAGGCACGAGCTTATTGAGATTATATTTATTAATATAATCATTTGCACCTAGTCTCATTAATTCAACAGCTTGATCTTCTCCCAAAGAACCTGAACATATAATAAAAGGAATTTCTTCATTAAGCTCTCGTGTTATTTTCAAAGCACATTTAGCATCCATTGAAGGAAGTTGGTTATCGCAGATTATTAAATCATAATTATTCTTATCAAGTTCTTCAATAAGCTGGTTCTTACTATCTACACGTGTAGCTTCAAAGTATAGCGAATTCTTCTCTAGCTCTAGAAGAGCATATTCAAAGTCTTCTAATACGTCCTCTACAAACAAAATATTTAATGTAATTGACATTTTTTATTAATTATTTATCTATTAAAACATATACAGTCTTAGTAAAACCATAATATATGAATGAATAATATCCAGGAATTAAAAATTAGGATATAATCAAAAAATATTACGTGTAATTTAATAGTACAAAACTATGCAGATGGTGAATCACGTTACTACGTGAATCCCCTATTCGTAAAATTCAGAGATATACGGATGTATGAGCGTTTTAAAGAAGTTAATTTTGGATAGTGAATAAAATTAAAAATGCCATGAAAAATCTATTAACATCTCTGCTTATCATTCTAAGTAATATCTCTTTTGCTGGCGATGGTGAGCCGCAAAGCAAACAATCACACTCACAAAAATTGGCAACTGATATATATCAAGCCTTTCAGTTTTATAAAGCTAAAAATTATGATAAATGTAGATCGCTAATGCAAAATCAAAAATTAAGCGTTGCAAAAAATGTGTTTCATCATGTCTCAAAAAGTACAACTGTAGATAGTTTAATTTTTAAAAATGAGGAAGGTGAATTTTGGGCGTATCTTAAATCTGTTGATCTCAATTATTTGCGAGATATAGAAGCTGTTTTTGCCATGCAGGTAGAAGATACTGACGGCCTGTTAAAAGCTTTTGGTCAAGTATTAAAATCAGATCAAAAGGACTTATTTGCTGAAACAAGTAATGAGATTCACTTTAAGAATAGTTCAGGAGGATATGCTGTAGACCAA
>NZ_JAVJUY010000164.1:0-6148 GCF_040220315.1 Fulvivirga sp. | reverse complement strand
ATCTGCTGTACCTGCGGTTATCAATACTATCATACCACAATTTGTGCCCAAACCTTTGGAGGAGGAAAGCAACTATTATGGCTATAGTACTTCCGCATCTTTAGAGAAAAAAATTGGAAAACAAGAGTTCTCTAAGAGTCTTACACTAACGCTTAAACCTACATTAAAAGAATATAATGGGGTCAAGTTATTGGGCTCTTACTTGATAGATAATGAAGGTGTAAAACCTAAAAACGAAATAGTGTTGGTAAAAAAAGGTGTAGTAAATGATTTAATGGTTAGTAGGAATTACATAGGTAAAGATTTTGAACCTAACGGAACATCCAGCAGTCAAGGGGTACTTCATATAGAAATCGACAATACAGTTGAAAGTACAGATGCCCTTCAAGACCTATTGCTGAAAAAGATAAAAGACGAAGACCTTCCTTATGGATTAATCATTTCTAAATTTTTTAACGATCAGTATTTTCATGTCAAGAAGATACTTGCAAATGGTGATATTGAATATTACCGAAATGCCAGGTTAATGGATTTTGATAAGAAATCTTTAAGGAAGATAGTTGCAGCAAGTAAGGAGGAACAAGTTACAAATGAGACCAATCTCAATTCATACATTGCCCCAAGGGCCTTACTTATTGATGGTGTTGAAATTGAACCAGCCAGAATCCCGAAACCAAAGAATAAACCTGCATTGGTAGAAAGTCCTTTACATGCAATAAACTAATGGTTAATCCTCATCCAATGTTTTCTTCAACTTTTTAAGTTCGTTATACTTATTTACGTACCATTTATGCTCCCATGTGCTGGCATATAATACAAATGCGAAAACACCTATCAATACGAGACTAAAGGTTAGGTTATCAAACCCTTTGGTAAAAACAGTTAAAGTGGCAATTGCTACAAAATAGTATTGCATTGTTTTTGACATTCTTACCACATAGCGAGCGTCTGATAATCCATGCTCCAAGTCACCATTAATGCTTCTATCAAATTTCTCTTTACCGGATAATCGCTGGCTTCTGAAATAGAGAATGATTGCGGCAGTAGCAAACATGAAAACAGCCATCACCAGATCGAGAATGGTATCTCTGTTTTTTGCAAAGTGAGCTATGAAAATGGCTGAACCGGCCAATAGGTTAGTACCCACAAGGATATACTCCATAAATTTAGCCTTATGTATGGCACCTTTCTTTTTACTAGTAATGATATTATGCAAAGCACTTTCGTCTATTGTATACATAGTCTTCTTATTTTGATTGTCCCAAACTTTTTTTAATTCATCAAACTCCATGATTTTCATAAGTTTTAGATCTTTCGACCAGGTGATTTTTAATTCGATAAATTTTAACGCCTACATTAGATTCTGATATCCCTACCATTTCGGCCATTTCTTTGTAGCTATAGCCATCTAATAGAAGCAATGCAAGAGATTTATCAATCTCATTCATCTGTGCTATCTGGTAGTAGAGCCAATCTAATCGTTCGTCTTGATGATCAGGTTTGTATTCTAGAAGATGAGCCGACTTGTCAATATCCTGCTTTCCATAAGAATGTTTTTTTTCTTTTTTGGACCATCTGATGGCCGTATTAAGAGCAATTCTATAAAGCCAGGTACTCACAGCTGCTTCACCTCTGAAATTAGGGATGCTTTTCCAGGCCTGAATAGCCATTTCCTGAAAAAGGTCGTTGGCATCATCATTATTTAAAGTGTATGCGCGCACCACCTTAAATAATAAAGCCCGATAATCTTTGATCCACGAATTAAATGTTTCCTGTTGATTCAAAAGATATTTCTTTTAATTATTTGTTACAGTAGTAACTGAAAGGAGGGATTTTATTACAGATGATGAAAATTAAATTCTAAATTATTGATTGTCAGTAATTAAAGCCCCAAATATTTGCATATACTAAAGAAAGGTATCAATTTTAATTGATATAAGTTGGCGAAAAATGGATAGTATCAATCATCTCAAGAATTTAGTAGTTCTTGCATACTCTGACGGGGTATTTGAAGAATCTGAGTTAAATAATTTAAGGAATGCAGCCAA
This sequence comes from Fulvivirga sp., assembly GCF_040220315.1. Taxonomy (GTDB): domain Bacteria; phylum Bacteroidota; class Bacteroidia; order Cytophagales; family Cyclobacteriaceae; genus Fulvivirga. The sequence continues at coordinate 4,100 of NZ_JAVJUY010000164.1, read as the reverse complement.
AGAACTGGGTGTGCCTAATGAGCAGCTAGATAAATGGATCGCAGACGCGGATAATATCGTACTTACCTTACCTGAGGACAACGCAGAGCGTGAGAAGCAATTAATAAGTATGATTAAAATGTCAACCATAGACGGTTACTTCTCTCAGGATGAATATGACCTCTGCCTTAGAATAGCAGAAAAACTAGGCTATGATGGACTAGGACAAGCCTTAAATTTTTGCATGAACGAGTCTAACCTAAAGAATCTAATTGCATTGGCCAGTGCTGACGGTAAAATTGATGATTCTGAGTTGGCCGTGATAAAAGAAGCCGCTGAAAACGCAGGTGTAGATGATGAACGGTTGCATGAAATGCTAAAGGTTGGGAGTGAGTTTGTACATGTTATACCAGAGCGCGAAGAAGATAGGGAGACCCAATTAATTCAGATGCTGAGCCTTGCCATTGCAGATGGTGAATTTACGGCAGACGAGTACAAACTTTGTAAAACAGTAGCTGAGAGACTCGGATTTTCACAAACAGAGTTGGATATGATTATTAAGCTTTCCTTTCAAGGTAAAATTGAGCTTGACGGTATTCGTAAGATAGACGAATAACTACATTTTAATTACTTACCAGGCTGGAATAGGGTATTTCTTTCGTGAGGGAAATGAAGTTCCTGTTTTCGTCTATGCCTTCAATTTTAATTACTAATGTTCCTGGAATTGTTAATGGTGCTATTTTTATTGGGGTGCTTTCATTAGCCTTAATATCAATATTACTTTTCCAATATACACATGACTCGATGTTTTCATTGGGAGTAAAAGGTATTTCATCTTTATAAAATGAGGCAATAGCTGTGTAATTCATATTGCTTGATTTAATAGGTTCGATTATTTCAGGTACAACATCTTTTGTGGTTACTAGCACAACACCTCCTTTGGCTCGAATACCAAACTGGGTTACTGCACCTAAATTTTTAATAACCTGAATCTCTTTAACATTCTCAGCTCTAACAATATTTAGACTATTGACATTAAAACCCATTGGCATTCCATTTAATACAAAAAGAACAGGGGAACCGCTGTAATATGCCCTGTCTAACAACACATTACCATTGGTAGGGTTATAGAGGCTGATATTTAAAAATTGTCTTAATAACTCAAGAAATGGATCAGCCCCTATACTGCTTATATCTTCACCCTTTACAGTTTGCACTTTTACATTATTAAAGTATGTGAAAAGCGGTCTTTCATTAATGGATTTTTGTTCAATTTTAGAATCCTCAACTGTCACGCCTTCTAGAAGTTGATAATTAAGTTGGTCATCAAAATGAAAATTAACAGGTTGAATTTGATCTTCATTTTTACTTCTATATACTTTTTTATTCCAAAGTAAGTCTTTGGGCATTCGATATTTTACTGTATCGAACAATACGACTTCAAGCGGCTTGCCTTTTTTTCTTGGTGCACTCACAATAAAATCATGATCTTTATACTTTGAATCGATCCTAGTATAAAAGGTATTATTGTCGATTTTATTAATCTCAATAATATCGGAAGTTTCCAGATCTAAGGCCCAAACTTTATATTTCATATTTTTCTTGCCAGGCGTTAATACCTTCCCACTAACAATGTATTCTTCATCTTCAGTCAATAGGCTATTTTTATTTTTATGGTATGATTGGATAGTTGAAGTAGTCATGTACTCAATAATATTTGAGTATGACTTATTTGTATTCAATTCTTTAATATATGAGGTAACTGATACATTCCCATTTAACTGTATACCTCCCTCATCCACAATTTGAATACCAAATACCTTAGAATTACTTGAATCTGAATTACTTAAGGATGATAGTTTAATGGTTGAACCTTTGCGCTTAATTGGAAACGAATATTCATCTATAAGTACACCTTTTTCACTAAATAAAAGAGCTTTTATAGTACCTTGATGGAAATCATTGTAATTCAAATTCACCGAATGCTTTTTGTCAGTTGCAGCCCAAATAACCTCACCATTTACTATCACTATTAGGTTTGTAGGTTCATTTAATATATCCTGCGCTGTTATAATTGCACCTTCATTTTTCGAATGAATGGAAAAATAGTTAGACTCCAATATATGCTCGGTGTTTAGAGATATATTACGATCTTTTGATTTTTTGCCTGATGATCGTTGATTCTGAATTTGAATTTCCTTAGAAAAAAAAGAGCTATTATTTATTGATTTACTGGTTGAGAAAACAAGCTGGTAAAACCCAGCAGTTATAGTAGAATCAAATGCGAATGTTCCGGAGCTTAACCCATTTTCTACTTCATACCTATTTATTTGAATCAGGTTTTTAGCGGAATCATAAAGTTGAGCGTATAGTGTATTGGAATTACTTGGCTTATTATTAACTCCTGTTAAATATGCCTTGAACCATACGTTTCCACCTGTTAGATATGTCTCTTTATTCGTTTGAACATAGATTTTCTCATAGTAGTGCTGATTAAAGTTTTCAATACTATTGATGAGAGAGTCTAGGATGTTCTTTTGAGTTTTGGTTGACTGACCTAGAACTTCATAATAAATCATTGAAAATTGCAAAAACAAAACCAGAATAATAAATAATCTTTTTCTTATCATCCCAGACTATGTTTATAATCCCTGAAGGTTTAATTCTTTTTCGAACGAGACAAAATTGGAGTTAGAATCAATGCCCTCTATCTTCAAGACTAGAGTACCTTTAATATCAGGCTTTTTAAAACTTAACATGAACTCGCCATTCTCATTAGGCTGAATATTATCCTCCCATAAGATGCAAGACTCTAAATTTCTGGAAGGTGTAAATGATTCATTTTCAGAATAGTAACTTGTAATTTCTACTTTGCTTTCAATATCCTGATTATAAGTTAATTGAGTATTGGTCACAAAATCTTCTGTATCTATGAGTACTACTCCACCAGCTGCATCTGCGCCAAACTGCACCACAGCACTTAAGTTTTTAATAATCCTGATACTCTTAATAAAATTTAAATTTATATCGTTAAGTAGTATCAGATTTGTACCTCTTGGAATGCCATTAACAACAAATAATACAGGACTTATCAAAGACCTAAAAAATATTTCTCTTCCACTAGGTGTTTCTTTCACAAGTGAGATATAAGTGTAAGTCCTCAATAAAGAGAGTAGATCGTCACCTCCAACTACATTTATTCTGTCTTTGGTGATCTCCTCCACCTTCACGTTGTTTAGGTAACTAAAAAGCTTGGTATTATTAATCGTATCTTTCTTTATCCTTGATGCCGATACAACAATTTCAGAAAGAACCTGATGATCGAGATAATCTTTAATTTCATTCAACTGTTCTTCAGAATTATCTATTTCAGGTATGAGAGGTTCTGAAGATGGCTGGTAATTAAACTGAGGAGGGAAAAAGTGATACTTAATAGAATCATTAAGTTCAATATCAATTGGTTTTCCTTTGAAATTGGCACCTACTACAAATTCAGAGTTGTAATCCGCACTATCAATTTCAATTGAAAATCTTCCATTATCATCAATGTCTGTTTCGTAAAATTTTCCTGCATTTATGTCTACAGCGGATACTTTTATATTTTCCATTTTTCTGGGAGCAGCTTCAACCTTACCCGAAATAACATAGTTGTCTTTAAAGTTTTCTGACTCACGGTTGTCGTCTGTTAAATTGAGATAGGCTTCATAATTATTGTTTGAATACCTTGATTTATAAGGTTTTCCGCGATAATATGGATTCAATTCTTTAATGTACACAGTGGCGGACAAATGGCCTTTCAATGGCTTACCCTCTATGTTTGTTAAGGTTATCTTCTGTGATATCTGATTCTCAACAATATCCACTTCTTCTACTGAAAATACACTGTTTGTATCATTCAACTTTATGGGATTTGAGACGCTTTCCAATAGTTGATTATTTCTGTCAAAGCAAAATATAGTTGCTATACCTTTTGGCAAAATGTTATTCGGAATTGATATTTTACTGGTGCCTATGAAGCTTCTTCCCCATAGAACTTCTCCATTTACCTGAAGAATTATACTATAAAATGGATCGCTTGTAGTTTGATAATTTATTATTAATGAGTCGTTCTTCGATTCTAT
>NZ_JAVJUY010000163.1:0-35569 GCF_040220315.1 Fulvivirga sp. | reverse complement strand
GTTTATATACCGGAACCATTATCAAACACTGGGTGCAAAGGAGAGCCTTGTTAAATGATTATGGACTACAAGGCACTGATTTTTCTATATCAACGGCATGGCAAAGTTTATATGCAGGGGCTTTAACTGATACTCAGGTAGCTATTGAACAGGCCACAGAAGAGGAGGACTTTGGTTCCGTGGGAGTCGCACAGTTATTGAGAGTGTATATTATGTCCACGATTGTAGATTTATGGGGGGATGTTCCTTATTTTGAAATTGGGCAAGGTGCAGCGAATGAGGCGCCTATCTATGATTCTGGAGCTTATGTTTATGCAGATCTACTACTTCTAATAGACGTAGCTATCGGTAACCTTAATAATGGAACAGGTGCCGTTGCTGGCGATTTAATATATGCCGGAAATAGGACCAATTGGATTCTATTTGCTAACAGTTTAAAGTTGCGCATGTTGAATAACATTAGGTTAACTCGTGATGTATCTTCTGAAGTGACTGCGGTTCTTAATGACGGTGTGATTTCAGATATGTCACAAGACTTTCAATTGGATTATGGATCATCATTCAATCCTGAAAACAGAAATCCAGGATTTGCATTTGATTGGGCAGTAGGGAGTGGTACATATATTGATCCTTTTTTCTTTGAAAGTATGAGAGGTCAAGATACATTTGGGCATGGAGGTTTACTAGTTGCAGGGAGCCTTCCTGATCCACGTATACCATATTACTTCTTTAATCAATTGCCTGCAGGTTCGGCAGATGCAGATGCAGAAAATCCTTGTGCATACTGCCCAAGTGATGCTGGTACTTCATTCCTTTCAATATATTCACATTCATTAAATATTGACCCGAATGAAGGTTTTGATCAAGGAAGATCACAGTCTTTGGCAGGTCTATATCCGATGGGAGGTAGATACGATGATGGACTTGGTGGAATAGCATCTAATGCTGCAACACTTGCAGCAGGCCAGGTTACAGGTCCTGGTAATACACCTCAAAGATTGTTGGATTTAGGGGAGGTATTATTTATTCGTGCAGAATTGGCTCAAGCAAATGAAACTAGTGAGGATGCTGGTGAATTATTGAGATCTGCATTGGAAGCTTCTTTTGCTAAAGTGGATGCAATAGCTAATGCAGCAGGTGCACCTACTATGGACGCAACTGAAGTTACAGCATACATTGATGCTGTTATGGCAACATTTGGATCGGCAGCTGATCCGATGGAAGTGATTATGACTTCTAAATGGATTGCACAATTTGGTAACTCCGCGATTAGTTATAATGATATAAGAAGAACAGGTTACCCGCGATTACATGATGCTAATACAGATAATTTAAATGTAACTGTGCGAACAAGAGAATTCCCAGTATCCTTTCCTTATGATATTACGAATGGATCATTGAATGCTAATTTTCCTGGTCAGCGAGTTATCGCTTTGGACAAAGTATTTTGGGATGTTAACTAATAAAAAAGAAAATAATGAAAAATATACTTAAATATACATTTTTGGGTCTAACACTGATGATTTTGGTGTCATGTGAAGATGAGGATAGTAAGAGAATACCTAGTGAATTTGACAAAGCCCCAAATGTAAGAATTAATGTAGATCCATTAAATTCCTTTATCAATATTGGAGATATTAATAATACTGCAATAATTTATGATCTATATTCCGAAAGTAAGAATCTTAGGACTATTGAGCTTACAGTAGTTTATAGTGTAGGTGGGTCGCCCGTTGATACGGCAGTGGTAAAAACCTACACTCAAGCTGATATTAATGCTGCTAATGGCGTGCTGTTACAAGAATCTGTTACTGCACAAGAATTAGCAACTGCATTTAGCATAGCTTTAACCGATATAGCAGGTGGTGATGCATTTATTTTTAACAACATTACTACACTTGACAACGGGATAATTTATCCAAGTGAGACAGTAAACGGTAATTTGAATGTTACTCCAAATATTGTCAATTCATCGAACACAAGTAGTTTTACGAGTTCATTTACTGCATTTGCCGGTTGTCCGTCTCCTCAGGAGGATATAGCGGGTACATATACAGCTACAATTTTTACGTATGACTCTGATAATGCAGCGCCATTTGGGTTGCCACAGACCAGTACAAGAGAAGGTGTTACTATTACTTTTACTGGCCCTGAGCCTTTCCGCTATACTGTATCTAGCCATGATGCAGGCTGGTGGGCGAGGCCTGAGGTTACAGCTACAGAAGGTGGTCCTGCAGATTTCTTTGATATCTGTGGTGCTATAATCATGCAACCCGTTGGTTCTTTTGGTTTTGGTGGAGCTGCTGATAATGGTGGAGGAAGCTATGACCCAGTTACTGGTGTTATTACTATGAATTGGTATAATTCCTTTAATGATATCTATGGAGACGTAATATATACTCCAGAGAACTAAGCTATTTAAACATTAAAAAGAGATATTATGAAAAATATATTTTTATATACATTGGGTTTGATGCTTGTCTTCTCGTCATGTGTAGACGATTACGAAGATGCGAATCCACCTAGGTTGTTAGATGCACCAGCTGTTACATCAGATCAGTCAGGTAGTACTATTGATGTAGTAGGTGGAGAGACAATAAGTCTTACTTTAAATATTGTGGATGCACAAGCGGGAATAGGCGGGATTACAGTAACTTCTGCAGAGGATGACCCGGAATTCACTTCTAACATTAATAGTTTGATTGGTGCAACAGAAGGAACACTAGTTGTTGACTATGTTGTTCCATTTACCGCACAAGGAGCCTTTACGGTTAGTGTTGGCGTGAGTGATGTTCAGGTGGATGCTGAGGGTGATGATGCAAATAAGACAACTACTGTTGACTTTAGCCTTAATGCTAGTTTTGCATTTGCTGCTCCAATATTTACATTAACCACAGATGCAACGGATTTAGATGCAGATGGTGTATTGTTAGCCGGGGATGTTATGGATTTCACTTTAACATTAACAGATGTTCCTAGTGGATCTTTGGCCTTAGCAGTTCTTAGTGCTTCAGGCGGGTCTTTGGATTACAATCAGGCTGATTTGGATGCATTGATTGGTTCATCTTCAGGCAGTTTAAGCGGAACCTTTACAGCAGGTGAAGCTTCGGCTACAGGGTCTATTTCTGTATTTCTAGTGGATGAACTTCAGGCTCGATCAGTGAGTGGTAGTAGCGCGGATATACTTGTAAGATGTCCAAGTGATGATGATATATCGAACTTATATGCGGCTATTTCACATGGTGTTTCAAGAGATGGTGTTGAATATAACTTTATTACAACAGAGGTTTTAATTGAAAGGATAGATGCTGGAACCTTTTCGCTGAGCGATCCATCATTTGGTGAATATCCAATCGTTCGAGGTGTAGCCCCATCAACAGCAACTCGTTTTTTAAGTATTTGTGGTTCTGAGATTGTACCTGTAGCAGGAGAGTTTTTTCAACACTCAGGAACGGTATCAGAAGATGAAGAAGGTAATATAGTTATGGATATTGAGTGGGTGAATGCTTCTGGCGATCAGGGAATAACAAGATTGACAGTTGCTCCTTGTACAGCCCCTGACTATTCTGGAGACTATACAACTTTAGCAAGTGGAACTTATGGTTCAGGTGGCGTTAATAACTATACCGATTTGGCGGCTTCTGTTACACTGACTTCAATCGGATGTCTGGATTATGAGATTGATGACATGTCATTTGGGTTATATGCTGCGGCATACGGTGATGATGCGCCTGCAGGTGTAATAACAATTGATGGCACTGTTATAACTGGCAGCCCTTCAAATGTGGATCAGTATTCAGATCCGTTTACTATTAATGGTACAGTGAATATGGATGGTACATTTACCATAACTTGGAGTAATACCTATGGAGATTCTGGAACAGTTACTGTTACGCCATAAGTTAACTTCTAAGTTTCTTATTATTTTAAATTTTTTATAAACCAAAAGGGCAGTCGTTGACTGCCCTTTTTCCATTTGTTTAACTTTTGAATGATTTTTCTAAAAATCAACTACACTATCTAATGCCTCATCTGCCTCTTTATTAATAAAATTCGCCTGATAATTTAGGGTTGTCTTTAAATCAAAATGACGATATAGTTTTTGTAGCATCAATGGATGAATACTATCACCTGCTATATTACCAAAAGTGTGTCTAGCAATGTGATTAGATAGGTTTTTATCTATATCAGCCAGATTAGCTATCTTTTTTAAATTGTCATTTAATAAACTAGTGGCATTGCGTATTTTTCTAAATATATCTCTTTTGTCGTCTAGATTGGCTTCATTTAAATAATGAAATAGAAATCCTCTGTTTTTTCTATTGATATAAAGTTTAAGAATAGCTTTTGCTTTTTCAGGGATTTTAAGAGAAACAGGTTTTTCATTTTTGTTCATGATATAGTAAATACGCTCATCTTTGAAGTCTGAACGTTTCATTTCAATCACGTCACTAATTCTTATTCCTGCAAAGTAAAATGAGAATAGCCATACATTGCGTGAGTGCCACAAGTTAGTTTCTGGTTCTAAAACTAGGTGTTCTATTTTAAGTACTTCTTCCTTTGTAAGACCAATTTTATTTCCAGAGCCGATCTTGATTTTAATTTTCTTTTTTCCAAATGGATAATACTTTTCATCAACAATACCTTCTTTAATTGCTCTATTGAATAATGTTCTTAGCAAAATTAAATGGTTGTCTGTTGATCTCTTACTGTGCTTAAGTACAGTTTTGCTGTAGTGAGTGAATTTTTCAATAAATGAAACGGTGATTTGTTTAAAGCTGAGATCCTTTGAACCGTGAAAATTTTTAATATTTTTTAGTTGAGAAGACTCAGCCTGAGATACTGCAAATGTTCCTTTTTCTTCGTATTCTTTAATTCTCTCGGCTCCCAATTCAAAGAAACTAACTGACTTACCAGCTCTTTGAATCTCATTTTTAATTTCTAGCAATGATTTATCTTCACCATTGAAGTCATTTTGAATGAGCTTTGAATTGATCTCTGTGAGCTTGGCATTCAGAGCATGATTAATTAGTTTGTACTCTCTACATTTTTTATTTACGGTTTCTTTAAGTTCATCCCATTGCTCTGGAAATATTTTATAATTGGTACATCAGAGGTACAACAATAAATATATTTCAGCATATTTTCATATATTTCAAAATGTTTATTTATTTACTAAAAATGCAATAAAAATATCCTGAGATATGTTGAAAGATGTGGAATTATAAGTGTGTTTAGGCTCATAACCCAAAGGTCACAGGTTCGAGTCCTGTCCCCGCTACCATTGAAGCCTGAGATTAATTTCTCAGGCTTTTGTATTTTAAAAAGTCAGGTATTTAAGCGAACAGGACGAGAAGCCTGTCCCGATGTAGTTTAGTGACTGTCGGGAAGTCCTGTCCCCGCTACCATTGAAGCCAGTGAACGAAAGTCGCTGGCTTTTTTTGTTTTGATAGCCGAGCACATAAAAAAAATGCCCCAGGACAGGGACATTTTTCGGTTAAAGGTAGGCTTGGGGACTAAAAGTTGAAATTATTTTGCATAATCAAACCGATACACATACCACATACTTTCTTCTTCTCCGTTTTCAGTAATAAAGTCAGTTAGGAAAGTGTATGCATAACTAAGCGCATGCATTCTGGCCTGATTTCTTACAGGGTATTTTGCGATTATCTCCCAGTCTGCAAAGTGGGAAACTTTCTTTTCCCATTTCATCTTAGACTTTGCGGGATTGCACGATATTCCTACTATAGAGGGCATAACTCATCTTTTTAATGAAGTTCTGTGATAGAAGCGATAAAAAAATCACCTGTTTAGGTGAGTCCGTCAGTTTGGCCTTTTCAGTTCTACCATCAATAATCCCAAATCCGATTAGGTGTCTTTTTTTGCTCATGCAAATCACCACCACTTACCCGATCCCAAAACTGACAGCCTACTATTTGCTCTACATCGTAGGTTACAGCCAGGTAGTCTTCAATAGCTCCATCCAGCTCTTTATTTTCCATTTCGAAAGTCCATAGCTTCAGTTTGCCTTTATCGTCTTCCGCCAATACACTTTTGGCAAAAGCATGGGGCACGGGCACATTTATTCCATATTCTTTTTCATTATCACCTATGGTTTCAATCTTCTTGTCGAAGTAGAATATGGGGCAAGTGAGTACATACGTTTCTAAAATATGCTCTTGGTCATTTAACTTTCTAATTGCTGACTCTAACTCCCTCCAAATTCTTCTGTTGAAATTGGGTTTCTGTGGAGACATATTGGATAAAAGGAATGTTTCGCTGTTCTGAATTTCAAGAATGTCGTTGTTGGCACTGGCCACCAAATGACCACGATCATAACCGCTACCAACGTAGGCTCTTAAGCCAGCTCTAAACCTTTTAGGTATGCGCACATCAGCTCTGAAGTTGTTCATGCGATCCGCTTCTGTGAGCAAATAATCGTTGCGGTTAATGATCTCCAGTGTCCACTTGGCCTGGCGGAAATACCAGGAGTAGCCAATGGTAAAGTAGCGACCGGTTAAGATTTCATCACAGACCGGAGCGCCATAGCGTAATTCTGGTTGTATCTGGAATGGGTTGTTCATAGTATTTTGAGTTAACGTGTTATTATTTAGCGTGTGGTTTAATGATTTTACTTTTATAAGTGATATAGTCGAACCGATAGACATACCACATAGAGCCTGGGTCACCGGTTTCTATTTTAAAATCGGCATTATGGGCATCTGCATAGCTTAAGCCATTGATAATGGCCAGTTGCTGAAGCGGAAAGTGGCTAACAACGAGCCAATCATGCATATCTGAAACCTTTGTTTGCCAAAGCAATCTAGATTTCTCTGGGTTTGACGAAATTCCTACAATAGAAGCCATAGTTGTACTTTTCAATAAAGTTCGGCTACATCGTAATTGAAAAAATCACCTGTTTAGGTGAGGAGGTGAAAAAAACTGAATGCTCAATTGGCCTGGGAAGACTCGCTATTCATTTTATGCGATTTTGTAGTTTGCTTTACCATTTCTCAAGATTCAATAATGTTTCTTTTATTGAATCTCGCAGTTGCTTATTCACATGTACTTCATCCGCATAATCATTCCACCTTTGTATAATGGCATTAATTTCGGAAATAATATGTACCGATTTTTTAATATTCATTTCCTTGGCGATTTGTATTAAATCATCCTTTTCAATACCCTTTCTTTTACCATTAATACTTAGTGCATGTTGGCTCACCCACATGCTGCCAGGTCTATAAGCGTGGCAAATGTCATAAGCCGGTGATAGTTCCCAATCAGCTCCTTCTTTAAGACGGAAAGCAAAGTTTTTGGTATGATCATCGCAGTTTCTGGCAATCACATTAAAGACCATTCTACGATACATCTGTTCTGCATCTGGGTACGGTAAACGAAGCATTCTCATTGTTTGGAATAACTGTTCGTAACTATAGCTTTTAACTTCATTGAAGTCATAGTGTTGCATGGCGCAAAAAGTTTGAATATGATGCTTGATGTATCCTTTCTCTCTATCGAACCTTTTTGTCATAAAATGTGCCCTGCCATTCTCTTCCAGTAATTCTGACTCCATCATGTTTATACCGCAATCTTTTGCCATATTGTAATAAGCCATTTCAATACGCCCATAGCCTTTACTTTCACCGAACTGAGTATCACTCACACCGTCTAATTTTATGAGCCAATGTTCAAATCCTTTGGGTGCATTGGTTTGCCCAGAACGAACCTGCCCTGTTTTTTTATTGTAGGAAATTATGGCTTTAGGCCTGGCGCCACCTGCCGATATTCCAATTTTTAATATCTCCGTTACCGCCTGTTGTTGTTCTTCATTTAAGTTGGTCTCAAATGCTTCTCTTTTATTTAAAATGCGTTGGGCAATGTCTACTATACTTTTGATTTCAACTTCAAAGCTTCTTTTGGTCGATTTTATTTGAGTAGGTTCAAATTCCAGGGCACCCATTCCTCTTGTGCCAATAAAACAAAGTTGCTCTATTGGGTTCATGCTGTTTTCTGGGCGTCCGTTTTGTGCTAGCCAAATGTTTATTAGTTGATTTCCATACTTATCTGGTAATACATCAGCTAATAAACCGGGCAGACCTTTAAACGTATCAAACTCACTGTTTTTGGATGACCGTAATTCTGGAAATGAAAAAATGCTTTGATTTGAGCTGATAGGCATTTTTATGGGAGCTAAATCTATGTTCTTAGATTTAAATGTTGGCTCATATTCGAAACTGGCAAACCCTTCCTCCTCATTCCAAGCAATGGCTCCAACAGTCTGTCCCCAAATTTTAACAAATGCCGTTTTTACTTCTACCATTCGCTCTTATCTTGTTTATTCTTTCCGCTGTCTGAACTAGCTCTTTGTCTTCTCTGCTTTTCTAGCTTGGCAAGTTCTAAAGGACTTATTTGAGGTTGAACCTTAAATACATTAAGTACATCAAGTAGGTTAAGAGCTCTTAAAATTTGTATTAGTGATAATAGTGATATTGGTTCTCCATTTTCAATTTTACTCATGGTCCAACGATTAATCCCTGCAGCCTCAGCAATTACTTTTTGCGATTTGTTTTGAGTTAATCGTTGGTGTTTTATGTACTCACCAATGACAGAAACAATTGATTTATCGCTCATTGATAACCAATTAGTGTTAGTATTTGCCATCTTTAATTCCTTTAAATGTGTTTAATGTTGGTATTTACCAATTCAAATATATGAAATTATTTAAAATGAATACTCAGTATGTTGGTATTAACTATCATTAGTATAATGCTCTAATCAATTGAATTGTATTGCACTTTTAAGTACATACTTAGAATTATGTGCTTTATTGTTTGTTTACAGCCCATTTTAGAGTAGTAGGGAAAATCATCCATCCACTTGCGCCCATTATCCATTTTCTACCGCAATGGCTGGGTATACTTTTGTGCCATAATCAAATTAAAAAAAAGATATGACACGATTAACAGCATTAAAAAACGATCAGGCTTCTAGCAGATCAAAGGAGCTTTTTGACGGTATTCAATCCAAACTTGGAACGGTACCAAACATGATGCGAACAATGGGGAATTCTTCGGCAGTACTCGAAGGATATCTTAACCTTAGTGAATCACTCAGTAAAGGTGCTCTTGGAGCAAAAATGGGAGAACTGATAGCCATGACTGTGGCAGAAGCGAATGCATGCGATTACTGCCTATCTGCACATACCTACATTGGTACAAAGCTGGCAGGAATTGAAGGCGAAGTACTCGATGCTTCCCGAAATGCCCAACATAGCGATCCTAAAATTGAGGCAGGTTTACACTTCGCTAAAACCTTGATAGAAAAACAAGGGAAACCTTCTTCAGAGGAAGTTGATGCAGTATTGGACGCTGGTTATTCTGAGGGCGAAGTGGGCGAAATTGTTGCACATGTCGCACTTAATGTTTTTACCAATTATTTCAATAACACGGCAAATACGGATATAGACTTCCCTAAGGTGAAGGCTAATGGACAAGGTGTATTGTAATTCAATTTTCATTAACATTTAAAATTTCATAAAATGAAAAATCTAATAGTAATACTAGGGTTGGTGGTAGTTGGTTTTATATCAGCAACAGCGCAAATACCACCTGTAGATGAAAATGGCTTGGCAATAGGCGGCTATGATGTTGTCTCCTATTTTGATGGAAAAGCACAAAAAGGGAATGCAAAATTTTCTGCAAAGCAAAATGGAACAACCTATTGGTTTGTATCAGCGGAGCATAGAGATACTTTTAAAAAGGAACCTGCCAAATACTTGCCTCAGTTTGATGGATTCTGTGCTTGGGGCGTAGCAGCAAAGGATACGAAATTTCCTATCAACCCTGAAACCTACGACATCATTGACGGCAAATTGTACTTGTTTTTCAACGGACTATTCGATGGCAAAAATTTCAATACCGCCTTACTATGGTCTGAAGAAACTACTAAGTTGAAAGAGCAGGCACATTCAAAGTGGCCTACGGTTAAAAACAAATAATGGGTTACAACCAATAGAGCAGCGAGGTTCTTCTCGCTGTTCTTTTTTAAAAGATATTAAAAATGAGTAAAATAGAACAGAAACCACCTTTTCCGCCATTTGATTTGGAATCGGCAAGGCAAAAAGTGCAAATGGCCGAAGATGCCTGGAATACTAAAGATCCTGAAAAAATATGTTTGGCGTATTCTGTAGATACAGAGTGGCGAAACCGCAGTGAATTTTTATATGGAAGAGATGAAGTAAAAGCCTTTCTTTCTCGAAAATGGGAAAAGGAACTCGATTATAAACTGAAAAAAGAACTATGGGGCTTTCGTGAAAATAGAATGGCCGTACAATTTGAATATGAATACCGTAATTCTAAAGGACAATGGTTCAGGGCTTATGGAAATGAACTATGGGAGTTTGATGAAAATGGATTGATGCGAAAGCGCTTTGCTAGCATCAATGATCTGGCAATTGACGAAAGTGAACGTAAACTTTAAAATGACTGAATAGTGTTGAATATTGAGGACAATCTAACATTGGTTGATAAGCAAACCGATAACCTGGCGCTTAAACTTTTTTCATTTCAGGATCTGAGTCGGTTTGATCATGTGCAACGGCTTAATTACTATTCTCTGATTTGGCTATATGAGGGAGAAGGAACAGTAAAGGCAGACTTTTCAGAGTTTTCATGGAAAGCACCTTGTCTGATGGCCTTTGCCCCATATCAGCCGTTTATGATCTCTAGTTTGGGAAATGTAAATGGAATTGTGCTTAATTTTCATCCTGACTTTTTTTGTATTCATAAGCATCATGAATCGGTGGCTTGCAATGGAGTGTTGTTTAATAATATTTACGAATCTCCTGTTTTGGATTTAGACCGATTGAGCTTAGAAAAGATGGAAACAACGCTAAGCCAGGTGAAAGAAGAAATGCTCAACGGAAAGCTGGCCCAATACGAATTACTTGTTTCTTATTTGAAGATTCTTTTAATAAGTGCATCCAGAAAAAAAGTAGCAGAGACACCTGATTCGCCTAAAATCAAAGAAGCTGTTAATTCTGAACCGTACATTTTACAAAACCTAAAGCAGCATATTGAAGCGCATTTTAGAGACAAACATTCGGCTGGGGAATATGCCGAAATGCTAAATATATCTCCAAAGGCACTAGCCAAAGCAACAAAGAAACGTTTTAATAAAACGGTAACAGATCTAATTTCTGAACGGATAATAATTGAAGCGAAGCGTGAATTGTACTTGACGGATAAGCAGGTAAAGCATATTGCTCAGGAGCTTGGTTATAAGGATGAATACTATTTCAGCAGGTTTTTTAAAAATTATGCTGATGTTTCACCGCAGATGTATAGAGATACTGTTGGTTTTAACAGGGCCAATTTGGCATAGTCATGGCAAAGGTGCTTTCTATTCAGATCAGTCAGCCAACTACCGTGAGGTACAGGGGAAGGTTGGTGACCACCAGTATTTTTAAAAAGCCTGTAGATGGACCAGTGCAAGTAAATAAACTAGGAATTTTAGGAGACACTCAGTCTGACCTTATGGTTCATGGTGGAGTAAATAAGGCAATTTATGCTTATCCATTTGAATCCTATCAATGGTGGAATAAGCACTACCCTCAATTTGAGTACAACTTTGGAGCATTTGGAGAAAATCTGACTATTTCAGGACTTCTGGAAAACGAGATAAATATAGACGACACCTTTAAAATAGGAACTGTGACTTTAAAAGTGACGCAACCACGATCTCCCTGTTTTAAGTTAGGTGTTAAGTTTAATGATCCTAAAATGACGTCTTATTTCTATAAAAGTAAAAAGTTTGGCTTCTATCTGAAAGTTCTTGAGGAGGGTCTTATAAAACCGGGTGATGATATTAGGCTATTATCGAAAGGGGATGGAAGGAGTATCGCTCAAATAGTAGAAGAGCAGGTGGCTGGAAGTTAATTTTATTGAAAGGGTTTTCTGGGTTGGCGAAGTATATAAAAAGTTCCGCAAGGTGGAATTGCAACTAACTTGCTTTAATAATGTCAATTCTGAGGCTTAACAAACGAACTACAAGATTATGAGCTCTGCTTTAACCACTCATCAGCCACGAAATTCTACAGAGTGTTGGCAACTGTTATTCTATTCTCATGTAGTCTTTTATTTTAGCAATGTCGGGCTCCACATAGTCTACAAAAATAGGTTCACGCACAACATTAAAAAGTACAACATCCCAATAGATAGAATCAGACTGACCTTGAACACCATTTAAGTCCATTATGTAGTCTTTGTGGTTTCCTTTGAAAACAAAATGTCTTTTGTTGGAATGAATGGTTTTGATTTTTAAGGAGTCAAAAAGTTCCCCCAATTCATAGGTATAATAGCTATTATCGTCAGCTACTGTCATGAAACTTTCACCCCACTCTCTCTGAAGTTTGGAAATAATAGAGTCATTAGGATAAAATAGTACGGCAAGATTTTCGCTGATAAATTCAGTATTTAAACTATCTTTTATTGAATTAACGAAATAAGACCTGGCCGTTCTTGATTTTGAAATAGCTACTTCGGCAGTGTCAATTTTTGATGTTTTGTCTACCGGTTTTGTCTGTTCCCTTGATGAATTAATATTGTCCGTATTGTAATCTTCCTGATTTTCAGGTTGATGACTACAAGCTTGGAATAGAAGTAGAACTATTACTGATGCTATTATATATTTCATATTCATATGGCTGCCACCAGTCTCGGCTATGAGTAGTTGCGTGGTTTGGTACTTAACTGTGCTAGTACACACCAAACTGAAAATCCGCGAGGATTTTCAGAAGTAGGTGAGAACAAGCAATTACTTTTTATCATTATTGTGCTTAGTTTTTGTTATCAAAATCATCACTCTTTTTTAAGCGTATTTTTCTTAGATTTTCTCCATATTTCATAAATGATCCATCAAAAAATCTTTTGTTGGGACTTTTTAACAAAACTCCAAACGCAGGAGATAGTAACATCTCTTCAACTAATGCCCTTCTAGCTTCCCAATCTTTTTTACTTAACATTTTGTTTTCGTTTTGTAACCATAAATTCTCTACATGGCGAATTTCCGCACCAAATAAGTGAAAACCTTGATCCTGTTCTTCTTCTGATAACACATCAGGATTTCCTCGAAACGTTGTTATTATTCTTGCTGTTTCTTTAGTATGGCCTAAACTTAAAAGTATATTAATATCTAAAGCAGCTATCTGATGAAACGTTGATGCTTGTGTCGCTTTTGTATTGCCCCTAACTTGGAATCCTACGAAAATCAATGAAATAATCACACCTAGGGCTGATATGATTTCAGCAATCAAAGCATATTCTTCAAGTATTTCTTTCATATTCATCCTTCTTTAGTTCTATGAATTAAAAATTAAATTAATTTACTTGTGGTGGTTTTTGTATTTCTTCAATTTCTCAAATTAAGCACAGCACCTGCCTATCAATCGTTAAATGGGTGTTATATCTAAATGTAATAATATAACAGGAATATAAGATGTTGCTTTAGTTTTTTAACATCAATAATAAAGCAATAACTCAAAGAAAAAATCACCTGTTCTGAACGATGGTTAAATTAGCAATTGTTCCGCAAGGTGGAATTGCAACTTACGTTTGGGCATAAGAAGTGGCGGGAATTCGTAGCGCATCCCTGTCCCACAATACCAAACGTATTTTGAAAACTAAACTGTAAATTTACACTGAACCAAGCATTAGATTATGCATTTCGTTGGGCGTTCGTGTTTTTATTCTTCAATAAGTCGTCACAAGATTTATTCTCACCTCAAATTTTCCATTGTTTATTATTTTTGACTTTCCTGTCTTTGTCTTGAGCTCACCGTTAAATTTTCCTTTTAATACATTTTTCTCAAAAGAATTTATAGTTAACGCAAAATTATCATAAGAATGATTTGAATAATTGACATCATCTGTCTCATTAAAAATAGTATCACGATGAATAGTTAAATTTAATAAACTCATTTGTGCAAAACCGTCATTAGGGTTTTCTTTACTAATCGTGAGTGGAAATGTTTTGTTTAAAAAATCAGAATTATTCAAATAGATTTCTCCCAATAACTCACCTTTGCCGTCTTGTAATACAAGTCCAAGCTGGTCTTGGTTGTCTCGTATATAATAAGCGTTCCATGCGTCATAACCACCTTCGTCAATAAGTAAATAGGATGTTCCCTCAGTCTCAAACGAAATATAGTCATAAGTAGGATTTATATTTTCGTTTGTATCACAAGCTGAAAGTGTCAAAAAGATAATTCCAATTCCTAAAATATAAATTGTTTTCATAAGTTTTTTATTTACCTAATTCGTTACCAAGAATAATGCCATATCATTTATGGTCGCCCAAGCATGACGCTCAACTCCCGACTATCAGCCAATACATACTTGTTATATCTAAATGACAGTCATAACTAGGTTAGCAATTTCCATTTAATTATCAATAATAAACCATTGTAACAATCAAAAAATCACCTATTCAGGTGAGGGATTGGTTTTCGTAGTCAGGCTCTAGTATATTTAATGGGTCAAAATAGAGTGGCTATGGTAAAGGTCTTAATTGCAGATGATCATCAGATGATGCTGGAAGGTTGGCGTACAGTTCTGGCCAATGAAGCTAATTTCCAGGTAGTGGGTGAAGCACGAAAAGGTGAAGAAGTTATTAACTTCCTTAAAAAAAATAAAGTGGATTTGCTCGTTACCGATATTGACATGGGCAGCCGCAGAGATGATGGGCTGGAAGCTATACGCTCTATAAAAAAAACGCACCCTACATTGCCCATATTGGTAGTAAGCATGCACGATGAAATTGGGTTTATAGATGAAGCCATGGAAGTAGGTGCCGATGGCTACCTGTTTAAGTCTAATTCTACAGAGGAGATGATTACCGCCATGCGAGAGCTGGCCAATGGGAAAACGTATTATTCTCAGGAGGTAATGAGAAAAGTGGCGGGCAAGATGAGGCGCCTGAATGAAAGCGAACAAATCAGGCTTACAAAACAAGAAAAGAGGGTGTTGCCGTTACTCTGCCAGGGTCTAACCTCTAAAGAGATTGGCGAAGAAATTGGTATTTCTTACAATACCGTAAATACCTACCGAAAGCAACTTCACTTAAAATTTGAGGTAAGTAAAATTTCTGAACTCATTAACAAATCTCGTGAGTTAGGTTATATTAAATAAGCACTCACAACATTCATTACCTTAACCTTTTCAGGTGAGGAAGACTACACCAAACAAGTGATTTTTAGGATGGATAGCATTACTAGCTTAGACCCATGTCTAACTAAAAATGTGTATTATGAAATTCGTTAAATCATTATTTATTGTGGGTAGCTTACTTTTATTTACTGGCGTTATGACTTCTTGCGAAGAGGAGGAAATTGTTTTAAAAGGTGATGGAGATGAAATTCCTGAAACACCTGACATTGACTGAAATGATTACTAGCCGTATATTCTTATCTTAGATTATGCGGCTATTAGTTTTACTTTTTGCTTTAACACAAGCAATTGGACTTGATAAGGAAGCAGCTCAAAACAGGCAAAAAGGGATAGAGTTTAAAAACTCGGGTCAACCTGATAGTGCACTTTTTTATCTCGAAGCTGCACAGAATCAGTTTACTTTATTAAAGGATTCAATAGGGCTTGCTAATGTTAAAGTTAACATTGCTTCTGTTGAAAATAGTAAAGGGAATTACGTTCGATCGTACAGACTTTATCAAGAAGCACTCTCAATTTTTAAAGGGCTAAATGATATTCAAGGAGTAATTAAGGTTTACGTTAATTTAGGAAATCAAGAACTTAGGTTAAATAATTTGGAAGAGGCTTTGTCCAATTACTTGGAGGCTGAAAAGTACTCATTGGATTCCGACTCGCACGACTATCTTGCCTATATTTATAATGGTCTGGGTAGTATTCTAATAGAAAAAGACTTCATAGGCAGAAATATTGAAGAAGCTGAAAAATATTTCAATCGTGGTCTTGAACTTTTCAAAGAGTCAAATAATACAGGCCAAGCTTCATTTATTTATAACAATTTAGCCATAATTTATAAGGAGAAGGGTGAGTATAAAAAAGCTATTGAATCTTACGAAAACTTTATCGATAATGCTGTAAAAATAGATAACCAGTCCTATTTACTAAAAGGCTATCATAACCTATCAATACTCTATAAAGCAATTGGTAAGTATAATCTTTCATTAGAAAATTTAAAGAAGGCAGAAGAGATTGCCATTTCCATTTCTGACCCCATCAATTACATTCATATCCTTTCGAACCTGGTGGATGTAAATATGAGTTTGGGTAATTTTCACGAAGCGCAGTTTTACCTTGAAAAATATAAATCGCTTAGGGATTCTATTTATGATGATGATAAAATAGAGTCGCTAACAGAACTTCAGGTTAAATACCAGACCAAAGAAAAAGAAGACCTCTTAGCCAAAGAGATTGAGTTGAGTAACGAACGCAAATGGCGCAATATTTTTCTAACTATCCTGTCATTGGTTCTGATAGCAGGGCTATGTGTGATTATTTGGCTAAATAAAAAGCGAAGAATGGAAGAGCGAAATACATTGGAAAGGCAAAAAGAAATTGAAACCCTAAAAGCCAGTATTGAAGGGGAAAATAAGGAAAGAAAACGCTTGGCTACAGATTTGCACGACAGTGTAGGTGGCATATTAACGGCAGTGAGGATGATACACTCGAGCTATAAAAACCAGGTGGGTGAAAGTGCAGAGAAAGTGGATAGGCTCTTGTCTGAAGCGGCTGAAACGGTGCGAGAAGTTTCGCATAATATATCTCCGGCAACGCTCGATCGTTACGGATTAAAGAAATCCATAGAGCATATGTTTGAGTCGCTACCCGATACTATTGAAGTAAATCATTCTATAAACCTGCCTGAAGGGGGAGTTGATAAAGATGTGGAGCGGGCAATTGATTATATTGTGAAGGAGCTAACGAATAATACCATCAAACATGCACAAGCAGAATCCATCGATTTACAGATCAATGTCCTTGATAATGCCCTGATGTTAACATATGAAGATGATGGCATGGGCGTGGAGCTTAAAATGAATAGCCATGGCCTGGGGCTTCAGAGTATAATTAATAGGGTAGAGTTATTAGGAGGAACAGTGCAGTTAAACTCTTCACTTGGTCATGGCTTTATTTGTAGTATTGAGATTGCGATTTGATACTCTCTTTAGTTGCCAACTACACATATTCTTGTCGCCTTTATAAAGTGAATAGTGATAAATATTAGTACCACATTGAGCATAATGTTTAGAAGACCAAACAAGGCGCAAGCTATTGGCCATCAATGATTTGCCAACAAAAGGTCAGTCATTTATAAAAAGATTACTGTACTCTTTTTAGGGGCCTGTGTTTCTATTGAATAGTATTATTCTTAGGTTTAATCTGAAAAAACCAGAAATTTTAATCAGTTAACAAAATAGTTTTTAACAAAGTATTACCTGTTCAATTTGAAATCAAAAAAATACGATAGCCAAAAAAAATACAGGATTCTCATCGCTGATGATCATCAGATGATGATTGAAGGTTGGATGTCACTACTTGAAAAAGAAGATAAATTTAAAGTAGTCGGTACTGTTACTAGCGGAAAAGAGGTTTTAAGTTATCTAAAAAGCAACCAAGTAGACCTGATTATTTTGGATATTGACATGGGGCATGTTAGTGATGACGGCCTCATCGCATTGGCTGAGATAAGAAAACAATATGGTAATCAGCTCAACGTGCTTATCGTTTCTATGCATGACGAAATTGGTTACATACAAGAGGCAATGGAGCTGGGTACAGACGGGTATATATTTAAGTCGTCTTCTACCGATGAAATGCTTGAGGCAATGCACAAAATTTGTGACGGGCACACATTTTTTTCACAAGATGTGATGGCCAAGGTGGCAAAAAAAATGCGGATAGCAGGCGAGATGCCGGGCATTCAATTAACAAAGCGAGAGAAAAAAGTGCTGCCGCTATTGTGCCAGGGGCTCTCAGCCAAAGAGGTAGGTCAGCAATTGTTTATATCACACAATACGGTTAATACATTTAAAAAACAGCTTTTTATAAAGTTTGAGGTTAATAAAATTCAAGAGCTGATGATTAAAGCCAGGGAGCTAGGCTTTATCAAGTAGTGTTTATTAAGCTTGAGTATATAGGGCTTAATTTTTCATGCTAAGAGCGATTGATAAAATCTTGCTTGAGCTATTATTGGTGTGGAGATTCCCTTCGCCATTGTGCTTGTATCATTGTTAAAATATCACCTATTCTGGTGATAATATATCACATAAATTAAGTGTTGGATTTCACCCATTGATGTCTTTTAATTGATATATAAATATTTCTATTTTTAATAGAATATATAAATGCATGGTGTCAATTATTTACTACGGGTATGAAAGTAAGATGGGTGTTGTTTGTAAGTGCCTTGCTGTTAGCAGGTTGTGAAAAAGAGGGGCAGAATCAGGCTGTGGTATGTTCTTCACAACCGACATCCGCTCAAGCGAATTTGAGCTCTATGAAATCATTTACATATGCGAGTGAACCAGGAGTACAAGGATTGGAAACTTCTAAAACGAGTCTTTTTAATTTATTGGACACCAGCTTATGGCCGGCACGTTGGAATTGTGGCATTTGGACACCCGAGCACGGCTGGTTGTACATTGGCTCGGATGTGGCCATTTGGCTAGCATATTTTGCTATACCATTTATTTTGGGATTTTTCTACTTCCGACAGAAAAATGAAATCCCTTTTAGGGTGGTCTTTTTATTATTTATCGGCTTTATCATCACCTGCGGTCTCACACACTTAATGGATGCCGTTATTTTTTGGTGGCCAGCCTACAAACTTAGTGCTGCGATACGTTTTGGAACCGCACTAGTATCCTGGGCGGCAGTAATCGGGCTTGTAAAGGTAATGCCAGAGGCATTGGAACTTAAAGGGATTGATTATTATCAGGAGAAAATTGATACTAAGACGCTGGAGTTACGCAAGGCAAACGAGGAGCTTGAAGCGCGCATCAATTCAGAAATAAAACTGAAAGACATCAATACCAAACTTCTCAATAAAATCTCTGCACAAAATGAAGAGTTAAAGAAAAAGAATAAAAGTCTGGAGCAACTGCACGAACTCTTTGAATCCGTTCAGAGTGCAGCTGAAATAGGCGTTTGGGAAGTAAACTTAAATAGTAATAGAGTCTACTGGTCAGATGCTGTTTATAAAATCCATGAGGTGGAAAAAGGGACTCCCATAACTGTTGAGCAAGGGATAAACTTCTATCACCCAGATTATCGAGGCAAAATTGAAAAGGCCATAAAAAGTGCGATAAATACGGGGAATGGGTGGGACTTGAATTTACAATTAATCACTGCTACTGGCAGTGTTTTATGGACAAAGGTGATAGGCTTGCCAGTGGTGGAAAATGGTAAGACAGTATCATTAAGAGGTTTATTTCAAGACATCACTGATAAAGTAAACCGTGAAAAAAGGAAAGAATCGATAAAACGATCATTAGAGCAAAAGGTAGTCCAGCGAACTATCGAATTAGAATCTATTAATAAAGAATTAAATGCTTTTGCCTACAGTGTATCTCATGATCTAAGATCACCACTACGCAGTATTAATGGATTCAGTCAAGCCCTCAAAGAAGACTACTTTGAAGTGCTTGATGAAACGGGTAAAAATTATTTACAACGAATCTCGAATGCCGCCATTCGCATGGGTAAACTCATCGATGAACTTCTGGACCTCTCCAGATTATCCAGAAAAGACATTCAGATAGAGAAGGTTGATCTGACTGCTTTATGTCAGCAAATTATTAATGAAACAAGTCCCGATCCGAAATACGAGTTTAACATCAAAAAAAACCTTTACCTAACTGGCGATCTTAAATTGGTGAAAATTATGATGGAGAACCTTATTGGAAACGCAATTAAATATTCTTCCAAAATTGCCAATCCTAGAATAGAGATAGGAAAACAAAAAAAGAATAATAAACAGTTATTTTTTATAAGAGACAATGGGGCAGGCTTTGATCAAGATTATGCTGGTAAATTATTTGGGGCATTTCAACGATTACATTCGGCAGAAGAGTTTGAGGGTACTGGTATTGGTTTGGCCACCGTAAAAAGAATTATTAACAAGCATGGTGGGGTCATCTTTTCTGATAGTAAAGTAAACGAAGGGGCAACATTTTATTTTAACCTAATAAATTAAGATGAGAACAGGGAAAATATTACTGGTTGAAGACAATGAAGATGATGTGCTATTAACACTACGAGCTTTTAAACAGAACAAAATTGCCAATGAGGTAATAGTTGCCAACGATGGGGTTGAGGCTTTGGATTTGCTCTTTGGCAATAATAGCACTAAACCACTTAAACCTTCAGTAATCTTATTGGATCTGAAACTCCCAAAGCTTAGTGGTATGGAAGTACTTAAAAGAATACAAAAAAATAAAATTACCCGGGGCATTCCTGTTGTAATTCTCACTACATCCAATGAAGAAGATGACGTGGTAAAAAGCTATGACTTTGGCGCCAATAGTTATATCAGAAAACCTGTCGATTTTGAAAGCTTTTTAGAAGTTGTGGGCCAGCTTGGCCTTTATTGGCTCGTTTTAAACCAACCACCACATTCTACTAATGAATGATTTTATTAAATGAAAAAACCAATAAAAATATTGTTTATCGAAGATGTGGTAGATGACTTTGAGCTTACGCTTTTACTGTTGAAGCGAGCCGGGCTTCACTTTGAAGCAACGCGTGCGGAAACCGAGAATGAAATAATGGAAGCTTTCAGCACTCAGGATTTTGACCTCATATTAAGTGATAACGAGCTGCCGAAAATTAATGCACTAAATGCACTCAAATTAATTCGTGAGATTGATGAAGAGGTACCTTTTATTATTTTATCCGGATCCATAGGTGAAGAATATGCTGCTAGTCTGATGAGATTGGGTGCAAATGATTATATTCTCAAAACCAATTTAAGCCGCCTGGTTCCTGCCATTAATCGAGAAATCAAGGAATATACCTTAAAGAAGAAGCAAAAAAGTTTTGGTAAAGAATTGGTGTTAAGCGAATTAAGATTCCAAAATCTAACCAAAAGTATTTCTGATATATTTTTTGCTGTTGACTATGATCTAAGAATTACGTTTTGGAATAAAATAGCTGAAAAAGAGTTTAATAAAAATGTAAGCCTTGGTACCCACATATATTCATTATTTCCTGAATGGGTAGATGAAGATATTTCAAAGGCAATTAAAAAAGCTATAAAAAGTACTGAAGCACATCCATTCAAGCTTAAATGTGTTATCGAAGGTAAAGTGGAATTCTTTGAGGGCACTGTTTCATCATCAAGCGATGGGGCATCGGTATTATTACGTAAGGTTACTGAGACATACCTCAACAGAAAGAAACTTGAAAAACTTAATAACGAACTGGAAGTATTACTCTACCGAATCAGTCATGATTTGAAAGGCCCGGTGTCATCCGTTATTGGGTTGCTTAACATAATGAAGATGGCTCCAGATTTTGATAAGATTCATTTTATTGAAATGATGACACAACGTATGAATCATCTTGAGAAAACGTTAAGGGTGCTAAGGAACGTGGCAAACATTAAATATGGCAAGTTTGAAAAAGATGAGATAAATATTAGAGAGGCAATACTTAATTTGATTGAAATCATATCCATCAACGATATGAAGGATATTGTTCATGTAGACTTCAAATCTGATGAAAATGCTTCGTATAAAGGCGATCTAATGCTCTTTAACTGCATATTTCAGAACCTACTGGAAAATGCGATAAAGTATGGCGCAGATGAAGAGGGCATAGTCCATATTCAAATTAAATCATCTTGTACTGATAGTGATATTGAAATTACTATTAGTGATAGAGGAAGAGGAATTCCTGAGCAAATTCGCGATGATATTTTTCAGATGTTTTTTAGGGGTGATGAAAAATCAGACGGCTCAGGAATGGGTCTATATATTGTAAAACATGCGCTCGAAAAAATTGGTGGTAAAATAGAATTAGATACTGAATATAAATTAGGAACAAAGTTCAAGGTAACTATACCTAGCAATCATAAGGTGTTAGTAGGATTAGAAATACTAAAAGAGGAGGGAGCAAATGCAAGTAGGGCAAAAAATCGTTAATACTCTTAATTCAGATCAAATTCGAGTGCTATATGCCGAAGACTCGCTCGATGATTATGAATTGGTTATTAGTTTAATTAAACGTTCTGGTTTGAATGTATTGAGTAGGAGAGTAGAAAATCCACTAGACTTTAAAGAGGCTATAAAGAATGAAGATTGGCATTTGGTGATAAGTGATAATAACCTGCCTCAATTTAATGCTGAGGAGGCCTTGAAAATTACCAAAGAATATCAACCTTATTTACCCTTTATAATTGTATCAGGCACAATGGGTGAAGAAAAAGCGGTCGAAGCAATGAGAATGGGTGCAGATGATTACATTTTAAAGGATAATTTATCCAGACTAATACCAGCTATCAATAGGGAACTCCAGGATTATAAGAACCAAATTAGAATGGAACGTACCCAAATGCTGCTTGCTATGAGCAGGGAGAATTACCAATTGTTGGCTCAAAATGTACAAGATTTAGTTTGTGTGCATGACCATGAAGGTATGTATTCCTGGGTTAGCCCATCATCTGAAAGAATGCTGGGTTATACACCTAAGGAGTTAAGTTCAATATCACCATTCTCGATAATTCATCAGGAAGATGTTGAAGAAGCAAAACAGCTCTTATTAAAAATGCAGGCAGGTAATGTTAAAACTCTTCAACGCTTTAAATACAGGATGTTGCGTAAGGATGGTATTTATATATACTTAGAAACCCTGGCGGAACCCATCTTTAAAGATGGAAAACTATTTAAAATAGTTAGCACTTCCAGGGATATTACCGAGCAGGAATTAAGTTATAAGCTTTTAGAAGAAAATGAGGCCAAATATGAGAGCGTATTGGAAAGCCTCTCAGAAGGAATTGTATTGGTTGATTTAGAGGAAAGAGTACTAACTTATAATCAAAGTGCAAAAGAGTATTTAATGTTAGACGTGCAGGATGGGCGTAAATTTTCGGACATAGTATTAGAAAATTTCATATTATTTGATTCTAACAAAAAAAGAATTGACAACCATAATTTCCTCACTGTTGAAACCCTAAAAAATCAGGGAGACCCTGTTTACAATAAAGTTTATCGGTTTAGAAACCAAGAAGATGAATGTTGGTTTTCGTTTAATTGTGTGCCATACAAGTTAGATCAAAAACAACTGGGGGCGGTAATTTCATTTAAAAATGTAACAGATTCTTTTGAAACCAAGAAGAAACTCAATCGTTTGGCTCAGGAGCTTGTAAAGTTAATAGAAACAGCCAATGCACCCATATTTGGAATAAGTAAGAATGGCGCCATTACAGAATGGAATAATTTCTCAAGTGATATAACAGGATATTCAAAATCAGAAGTTATAGGTAAGAATATTTATTCCGATTTAATAGTACCTGAAGATCATGAAAAGGTTAGGGAATTTATTTCAAAAATATTTAAAGATAATATTTCCACTAATTGTGAATTGTCTTTGGTCACCAAATCAGGAAAGGTAATTACTATACTTTTAAGCGGTAATATCCAAAGAGATTTTAATGGTAATATTAGTGGAATAGTATGCGTTTGTCAGGATATTACTGAATTAATTGAGTACAGGGAACAGCTTGAATTCAAGGTTGAACAGCGCACGAAAAAGTTAAAAACGGCACTCGCCAAAGAGAAAGAGCTCGTAAAACTAAAATCTAAGTTTGTCTCAATGGCCTCTCATGAATTCAGAACTCCATTGTCTTCCATAAAATTTGCTTCTGATTTCATTAAAAACTATCATGATAAAGTCTCGTGGGAAAAAATAAATGAAAAACTGAAGAAAATCGATGATCAGGTAAATAATATGACCTATTTATTAGACGATGTATTAATAATGGGTAAGAGCGAGTCAGGAAATATAAATGTCGAGTATCGCAAATTGGATGTTAAATCATTTTGTGAAAACTTGATTGAGGAAGTACAAAACACCTTTAATAACTCACACGA
This sequence comes from Fulvivirga sp., assembly GCF_040220315.1. GTDB lineage: Bacteria > Bacteroidota > Bacteroidia > Cytophagales > Cyclobacteriaceae > Fulvivirga. The sequence continues at coordinate 11,439 of NZ_JAVJUY010000163.1, read as the reverse complement.
AATAGTTTTTGATTTTTGTGCAGTCAGTAATTATATTGAATCAGATGTTAAGCTTTTAAGAAATATTCTTACGAATGTACTTAGCAATGCCATAAAGTTTAGTCCGGATAGAGATAGGGTTAAATTTAGTGTATTGGTTAAAAATGATTTACTAATCTTAACCATTGAAGATAAGGGTATTGGTATTCCTAAAAGGGATCATACTAAAATCTTTGATGCATTCCATAGAAGTGCAGAAGTGACAGCCATACACGGCACTGGCCTGGGGCTTTCCATCATGAAAAAAGCTGTAGAGCTATTAAATGGAACAATAGATTTTGAAAGTGAAATAGATAAGGGAACAAAATTTATCATCAAAATACCTCTTGTAAATGAAGAAGATTCTAATAGTTGATGATACAAGGCATATTTTGGAAGAGCTAAAGGATATCTTAGAGATGGAAAATTTTGAAGTTATTACGGCTATTAATGGAAAGACAGGGTTAGACTCTATTGAGTCAGGTAATCCTGACCTGATAATAACAGACATCCATATGCCTGGAATTTCCGGCTTGGAATTACTAAAAAAAGTTAAATCAACTGATGCAACTAAGCATATTCCTGTAATAGTACTTACGGCAAATGCAGATTCTGAGAATATGAAGAAAGCCATACAATCGAATGCTGATAAATATCTTAAGAAGCCATGCGCATCTGGTGTTTTAATAGAGGCTATAAACAGATTACTACCTTAAACGCATGAATAAGATTAAGATTATACTGGTTGATGATCACCAACTTTTGCTGGAAGGTATTGCTGCAATGCTCAGTAATATTGAATATATCAATATCGTGGGCAAGGCTTCAAGTGGAGAAGAAGCCATTAATGAAGTAGAAGCTTCAAAACCTGATGTAGTACTTATGGATATTATGATGCAGGGCATGACAGGCATTGAAGCATCTAGATGGATAAAAGAACAAAATACAGGCGTAAAAATTATTCTCATTTCCAGTGATGTTAATGAGAAGCTTGTGCAACTGGCTGTACAGGCCGGAGTTGATGGTTATTTGCCAAAAAATGTTCATAAAGAGACACTAATCGAGGCTATTAAAAGTGTGAATGAAGGCCAACGTTATTTCTCAAAGGATGTTACCAACCTTGTAATGGATGCGATGTACAATGCCCAGGATAAAACTAAATCCAAATCCAACAATGATGGCGAACTAACCAGTAGAGAGTTTGAAGTGCTACAACAATTGGCCATGGGAAAGAATAATCATGAAATAGCCGATGAGTTGTTTATTAGCGTTAGAACAGTTGAAACTCATAAAGCCAACTTAATGTCAAAACTTGATTTAAAGAATGCTGTTGATTTAGTAAAGTATGCTATCAAAAACAAAATCATTGAAATTTAGCATTTTAAAGACAATTTGATGCCTTTCTAAGTGATTCCCCCATTTTTAAATTCAGAAAATCACTCATAGTTCTTGTCTAAATAGCTCCCATCTTTACACCATAATGAATAAGCTAAATAACATGGGAGCACTTAAATTAAAAAAGGATGTTTCTCTGGAAGATGAAATAAATTCAGAGATTTACTATGAGCAAAAATACATTTCCTATTTAAAGGACTACCTCAATGGAGTAAAGCCGGATCTTTCTATTGAGTTAATCGATTTAAACAAATACATTCAACAGTCAATAAAAAAATCAAAACGCTTTATTGGAGATTCAGAAATTAAAGTTTCCTTTTCGATTAAGGGGTCTAGTAAATTTTATTCCAATCCCTACTACATTGAATTCATCTTTGATCAGATTATAGAAAACGGAGTACTATTTCATGACGATTTGAAAAAAGAGCCTTTTTTGGACATCGAACTTGTTGTTGATAAGGATAAGCTGATGGTGGAATATGTAGATAATGGAATCGGGATTCCGGATGATCAGATCAACTATATATTTAATATGTATTGCTGGTTGTCGGAAAAGTCAAAAGGGTACGGTATAGGCTTAACACTTGTCAAGCAATTTGTAGAGAACATGGCGGGTAAAATATTTTTCAATTCGTCTGCTGGTGTTGGAAGTCATATACAAATCCAAATCCCAAATGCTTTCGCTTTTTAACACTTTGTTTTGAAACGTTCCATGAATATGGGACTCCCAAAATCTACCCTTCTTCGGTCGGGTAGATTTTTTTATGTAAAACACCTATAGTTATCTAAGGGATTTCCTTACCTCTTATGTGAGTATACTTAGAATAATTAATCAGCACCTACTTTCCGGCTCCATTTTAATTAATAAAAACATCAATAAAGGATGTTTAAAGGCTATTTTACTACGCAATTTCCTGATTTTTTCAATTGAGTAATACCCTGATTGATTGGGCTTAGCATTCTATGATATTTGGCTTATTATAAAAACAAAATCATGAAAAAACTAAGTCAACTAGCATTTGCAATTTCCTTATTGTTAAACGTCAATATCGCTAATGCCCAAGATGCACACTTTTCTCAATTTTATGCTAATCCGGTTTATCTCAATCCATCCTTGGTTGGTATGTCTGGCCAATACAGGGCAGCCGTTGCGCATAGGCAACAGGGGTCTGAGGCTTATGGTTTTACTACCTCGCTAGTATCATTTGATGGATCAATGGGTACTAATTCTGGATGGGGTGTTCACATGATTAATGATAATCAAATGAATGGCGTGTTAAAATCCAAAACTTTGGCCATCACTCTGGGCCATAGAATTGAGATAACTAAAGTTTCAAGAATCGGTTTTGGTGTTCAGGTTGGGGGGTATCAGAAAAGCCTAGATTGGAGTTCACTAACCTTTGAGGATCAGCTCGACCAGCGCAACGGAATTGTCACTAATACCAATGAAAGATTTGGTAACGATAATGTTACCCAGGCTGATGTTAACCTTGGCTTATCATACTCTTCCGACATTATTTTTGGAGGGGTGAAGTTTAGCCATATAAACAAGCCTAAAGAAAACTTCTCACTGGATTCTGAGACGATTATCCCAATGAAAACCACCATTCACGCTGGTGCTATGTTGCCTATTGTAAATTTCAGAAAGTCGGAGCAGTACATATCTCCAAACATTATATACGAACGACAGGCGTCATTTGAATACCTGCATTTAGGGTTTTATTACGGTAATGGTTTATGGACTGCCGGCATGTGGTACAGGGTGAATGATGCAATTGTAACATCTGTTGGAATGAACGTCTCAAAATTCAGAGTTGGATATAGTTATGATTATGCTATCAGCAGCTATAAAAATACCTCTGATAATGCTCACGAGATATCCATTGCGTACCAATTTGAGATCCCAAATAAGTTTAAAGTAAAGAATAAATACAAGGGTCAATGCCCTAAGTTTCAAAAGAATTTATTCTAAATATTAATATAAATAAGTCAACCAATAATAAAATAAATATGAAAAATCTTGTTATATTAATGTATATATTATTGTCAATAACAGCCAACGCACAACGGCATGAAAATCAGTCAATTAACTATCGAGTTGTTGCTGTCAGTAGTGAAAATTCAAGGGTAGAAAGCGTTTCTAATGAAGTTAAATTGTACCTCCCAATGAAAATTTATCTGCCCACTGCATTTACACCAAATGGGGATGGCCTCAATGATACATTTGGTGCAATTGGTGAAGGGATTGAAAACTTTCGATTAGAAATCTTCAACCGATGGGGTGAGTCTGTATATTCTTCTGACAATGCTGCAGCTAAGTGGGACGGAAGGTATAATGGAAAGCCCGTGCCGGTAGGTAGTTATAATTACAAACTCACTGCCTATGGTAAGGAGTTTGGCGAAGTGAATAAAACAGGAAGAGTAACAGTATTAAACTAACTCATTTGAACTATGAAATATTTTTTCATTTCAATCGTCATTTATTTACTTTCTTTCAATGCAGCTGAATCGGCCGAAATTTCTGCTACAAAACCTGTTGGGTGTGTTCCGTTCAGCTCTTCATTTTCCTACAATGAAGAGGGAATAACGTCCTATCAGTGGGAGTTTGGTGATGGCCAGGTATCTGCCGTGGCATCTCCAACCATTCTGTTTGAAACACCCGGGGTACATACTGTAAGGCTTACAGTTATTAAATCAAACGGGCAAACAAAAACTATCGAATATCAACCTAAAATAAAGGCAATAGCCAAACCTGTTGCTGCATTTTCTTCTAATCACCAACAAATGTGTTTAGGTGCAACTGTACAATTCCAAAATTTAAGTTCAGGAGCCAATGATTATGTGTGGGATTTTGGAGATGGTAATACTTCATCAGTTAAATCGCCTGAACATGCTTACACGAACCCAGGTCTTTACACCATTAGCCTTCTGGCCTATTCAGAATCAAACTGTTCAAATTATATAGTAAAAACAAATTACATTGAGGTGTTAGGAGTTGGAGATATTCAAATCAATGTAGCAGGTGAACAGGCGAGATGTATTGACAATGCCATTTTCTTATTTAGTTCACAACAAGTCTATGAGACTTATAATTGGGATTTTGGTGATGGTTACACGTCTACTTTACCTAATCCTGAACATAAGTATACACAGCCTGGCAGCTATGATGTTATCCTTAATGTTAGTAATGAATATGGTTGCCACGCCACAAAAACATTTGCAAAGTATATCACCGTAAACGCTCTTCCTTCCCCCACAGTAAACATATCAGATACAACAGTTTGTAGAAACGATGAAATATCCTTTAATGTAAATGTTAATTCTGGAGATGTAGTTGAATGGCGATTTGATGATGGGTTTACTTCATCCGAACCAAGTTTTGCAAGAGCATTTTCTAAGGTTGATAACTACGAATTAACACTTCAAATTCGAAACGAAAAAGGGTGCATCAAAACAATTAATGACATACCAGTCATCGAGGTAAAAGCTATGTCAGCAACAGATATTGCATTGGGAAGCACCGCAGGCTGCATTCCATTTGAGGTTAATGTAGTGAATAATACTCCAAACGTAGAACAGTACAAATGGTTGATCGATGGCAAGTTGGTTACAGGTAGCACGTTAAATTACACATTTGAAAAAGAAGGCGAATATAGTCTCAAAGCCATTATGCATCACCAATCAGGGTGCATAAGTGAGGTAGATTATCAAAACGTTTTTAAGGCACAGGCTGCAATAAATGAGATAATTCCTTCTAGTCGAACAGGCTGCTCACTCACTGAAATTTCATTTGCATTGGCCGATGAAAGTGTTTCCAATCCAGTTTGGACGATAGGTACTTCAACGATTGAAGAAGATTTAACTCCAACAGTATTGTTTGATAATCCAGGAGAATTTCAAGTGAGTGTCAGGTTCATTAATGAATATGGCTGTAGCCAGGAGTTATCTCTAAACTATCCAATAATCATATTTCCTAACACATTAGACTATATCGTACCAGAGCCTATAATAACTTGTCAATCTACCGAAGTGTACTTCAATGGAGGTATAGGTTCTGATTTTTGGGAATGGGATTTCGGTGATGGAGAGTTCTCCAGCGAAAAAAACCCCACTCATATCTACGAAAGGGCTGGTACATATTCTATTTCACTTAGAACTAATAACAAATTTGGATGTAAAACTACTATAGAGAATTATAATAATATAACTGTCACGCACATTCAGCCTTCATTCAATACCTATTTAGTAGATACTACCAAAGGTTGTCCTGATTTTACCATGAGGTTTGAGAGTAATGTAGCAGATGCGGAAACATACTTTTGGGATTTTGGACAAGGAAGGTTTTCTACGCAACAAAATCCTGTCATGGATTTTTCAACCAATGGAAATTTTACAGTTAATCTTTCAGTACAGGATAAAAATGGCTGTTCTAATGCTACGGCAGTGGTCTTATCTTCGCCATGGTTATTTTGTAAGGGGGATGATTTTGAAGATGATGGTCTTGGTAATATACCAGATTCTGTTTTTAATATTAAACATGTTGTGAGGTTATGTTATAGTCCGGCAGAAGTTAATTTTACCACCCCGCCATTTAGTGTAAAATCATGGCATTGGGATTTTGGTGATGGCACAAGTTCATCAAAAGCCAATCCTACCCATGTGTATGAAAAAAATGGAATTTATAATGTAGACCTTATCGCCTTCTACGAAAATGGCCAGGTCGACACTTTAAAAAACTTTACCGAAGTAATAATTAAAAAACCAACCGTAAGCTTTGACTATACACAACAGAGCAACTGCTCAGAATTTCAGGTAGATTTCATTTTAGATCAAGAAGATTCGGCAACATCCTATTTGTGGAGTTTTGGTGATGGTAAATCTTCCGCTGAACTTCAGCCCTCACATATGTATGAGTCTAGCGGTGTTTATCAGGTAGTATTAATTGCTCAGGATTCAGCAGGCTGCAACGCTAAAATCATTAAAAACATTATTGTAGGCAATGATTATTTAGACTTTGAGTATCAAACGAACCTTTGTGAAAATCAAACCCTGGAAATAAATCACAACATTTTGGGCTATGAAAATTTGACATGGGCGTTTGGTGATGGTAATATTAGTACAGAAAGTAATCCTACTCATACCTACACCGAGGATGGCATCTATCAGATTGAGGTACTAGCTTCAAATGCCTCCGGTTGTATAGATACACTGCAGCTACCTTATCCTGTTGTTTATAATCAACCAACCGCCAATTTTGAAATTCTCAATAATAAAGTGGGTTGTAATCAATTGGATATCAAATTCAATAATTTATCTACTCACAGCGAAGCCTTTCGATGGGATTTTGGGAATGGCAGGGTATCCAGTTCGGAAGAAACCACCATGCAATACTTGCCAGGTAACTATGATGTTTCATTGGTTGCAATTAAAAATGGTTGTAAGGACACCCTCATTGTACAAAACATCATACAAGTAGATTCTATTTCAGTTGATTTTGATGTTAATCTTGAAAAAGCATGTTTGCCTACGAATGTATTATTAACAGATAAGAGTTATAACGTAGATAAATGGTTTTGGGAATTTAGTGATGGAACAACTTCTGAATCCAAAAATCCGCAATTTAATTTGAGTACGTACCTTACGGCCCCGATAAGATTAAAAGTATCAAACGTAAACGGTTGTGAGTTAACAAAGTCAAAGCCTATACCGCCAGTACTAAAGGTCGATTTTAATACCGATGTTCAGAATGTATGCTTAAATCAGTCGGTAAAATTTGAGAATTTGACGCAGCGTGGTGTGAGTTGGCAGTGGGATTTTGGCGATGGGTCTAGTTCTAATGAAAGGTCACCTTCTCATGCCTATTCACAGGCAGGAACTTACCATGTGCAATTAACCGCAACTTCAGCAGATGGCTGCCAAATGAGTATCATTAAAAATGAGCTCATCACTGTACATGATGTAAAGGCAGATTTTACTATGGAAATAGGTGAGTCTAGTTGTGCGCCATTACTGGTTAAATTCGAAAACGAATCTCTGAATTCAACCAGTTATCAATGGAATTTCGGTGATGGGTCAACCTCCACAAGTAGCAACCCATTTCATATTTATCAGGAAGCGGCAGGTTATGATGTTACACTTGTTTCCATGAACAAATATGGCTGTTCCGATACTTTATTTACACCCGGAATTGTAAAAGCTACAGGGCCAGGTTCATTCATTGAATTATCGGAAAATAGGGTTTGCAACCCTTCAGTTATTCAATTTAATGATACATCAATGAAGGCAGTAAGTTGGCAGTGGCTTTTTGGCGATGGGGGCACTTCTTCTGAGAAGAGTCCATCATATACCTATACTATACCGGGTAAATACAGCATTTCACTATTTTCATCAGACCAGGACGGTTGTGAGCAACTTGTAAAGTATGATTCTGTGGAAGTGGTACCAACTCCAAGAGCCATTTTTAATGTAGCCGATTATAACTATTGCCTGCCTGTAAGCATTGATTTGAACAATGAAAGTGAAAACCTTAAAAACCCAACATACAATTGGGATTTTGGTGATGGAAAAGAAAGTTCCCTCAACAATCCAACACATTTATATACAGAGCCGGGGGACTACAGAATTCAATTAAAAGTTACCAATGAAGGGCTATGTGAAGATAATTATGAGATGGATCAATACATTACAGTTTACGATACGACATACATTAATGAGCCAGATGTTTTAAGGCTTTCAGTAGTGAATGATGATATTGAATTGACCTGCTCACCGTACTATGCGAATAATTTCAAATACAATTTGATTTACAGATCGAAGGAAATAGGAGAGGGCTATGAACTTTATGATACACTTTGGTCACCTGAAACAACACTTTATGAAGATAGGGAAGTGAATACGGATAGAGATTCATACCTATATAAATTGCAAACATTTGTTTATTGTCATTCAACAGCAGAATTACAAGATTTAACGCAATACAAATCCATAAAAGTAGAAAGTCAAATAACAACGGATTCGATTAATATTAAATGGAATCATTATGAAGGTCATGCATTTGATGGTTATCAGATTTTGAGAAAGAATGGCTCTAATGAGTGGCAGGAAATAGCTAACCTGAACAACGATAAGATTAACTATTATGATAATGAAGATCTCTGCCCGGGTGACTATTCATACAAAGTAAGAGCAATGAACCTTAACGGTAGAGAATATTATTCTGAAAGCAATGCTTCTACAGTGAAGCTTGAAAGGAACGTGTTTTTAGAACAGGATGTAGAAGTAGTGCGCACAACAGTTGAAGATGACAAATACACCTACACCGAATGGAAGGAGCCGGAAATTGGCCCCGATAAGGTAGTATATTATGAAGTATGGCGAAACGAAAATGACCTATATTCTATGATTGACAAAGTGCCGGCAGGCGTCACTTCCTATTATGATGAAAATGTGGATGTTAATGAGAAAAGCTACGCATACAGAATCAAAGTAGTTAATACCTGTGATGTAGATACGAAGTTGAGTAATCTTGGTAATTCCATACTACTTCAAAAAGAAACGGATAACTATAGAAGCAGGATATTCTGGACACCCTATGAAGGTTGGGACAGTGGTGTTGGCAAATATAAGCTTCAAAAGAAGAATGAATATGGAGGCTGGGATACTGTCGAAGAATTGGACAGTTTGAAGTTTGAAACGGTGATAGATTTGTCTAAAGAGAATTAAGGAAGATACATTATAGAGCCAAACATCTAATTTTGAGCCTAGCTACCAATAAAGCCAGCCAATTAAAAGTTGCTGGCTTATTTTTGTAAAGATGATTTAGCCTTAAATAATATTTAATTGTAAGATTTATTTAAATCTTCTCTCTCAAGTAAAATCAAAACCTATTAATAATTAAATAGATACATTAGAGTGTTTCGGTTTACTTTATATTAAGAATTAACTTAATAAGAGGATATGCAAGTAAATTTAACGGGTATACTATTGATTTTAACAGCTCTCAATAGCTTCATATTTGCCATCATTTCTTGTTTTCAGATTCGATTAGGTAAGGGAAACTGTTGCATTCCTATTCTGCTGGTCTTGATTTCTTTTATGTTTTTCGATGAATTCTCGAGATGGACGGAGGATTTCTTTACAACATACCCTGAAATTACATTTGTATTTACTTTTTCCTGGTTCCTGTTTCTTCCTGTTTTCTATTTATTTGTACGTAGTCTTTTCTCCAAAAAATTGCATTGGTACGATCTATTTCATTTAATTCCTCTGCTACTGGCAAATACCCTTCAAACCAATATGTTTAGTATGCCAACTGAAAAAAAGGTTTCAACACTAGCCCTCTATTTAAATCAACCTGAACCTCACCTAAGTAAGATCATATTTGCCATTCAAATCATTACTTATATGGTCTTGATCATTATGATTTTAAAATCAAGATACAGTTTGTCTATCAAAGAATTAGCCAGTAGTCTTTCTCTTTGGCTTAAAAGTTTTTATTTAATATTAGTCATTTATCTCATAGCTACAATTTGTGTAATTGCAGCCGAAGAATTATATGATACTTATTTGCTTTGGCTAGATATTGGTAAAAGTTACTTATTTATCATTCCTGTATACGGATGGATTCTTTATATCATATTTAAGCCCCAGTCATTAAATTTTCCAGTAAAAAATATTCGTATATGGACAGAAAGGTGGCCACTTGATCAGCTTACCTCAGAGTTAAAAGGTGTAATTGATACTATTAAGGAACGTAAGCTCCATACAAAAAATGGACTGCAAGTTCCGGAACTGGCAATAGAGTTAAAAATGAATGCCCGTGAACTAGCCCAACAAGTAAAGAGTGAGATGGGGCTGACCATATTGCAGTTAATTACACTGTTGAGAATCCAGGAAATGGAGTCACTCTATTTTGAAATGAAGCACAAAAATTATACGCTCTTGGGCCTGGCTAAAGAAGTGGGTTTCTATAGTAAAGCAACTTTGTATCGAAGTTTCAAAGAATTTACCGGTTATGCGCCTTCAGAGTATTTTGAAAATTTGAAAAGCCCACGTAATAAGGGGGATTAGTAGGAAAAAGTAGGGTTCAATTTCTGGTTTTTGGGTTTCATGACCCCATTAGATAATTATCAGTTGTGCACATTAGAGATTAATCTCTAAGAGAATGTGCCATGAAATTTATTAATGATAATAGTCCGATACCAGCATTAGGCGGAGTTGAAAACGATATAGTTTGTTTTAATCATAAAAAGGCTATCAGATTTAGTTATGATACCCAACCTACACTCAAGTTTCTTTTTAAAGGTCAGATTCAATATTTGGTTAGAGATAAAAGAATCACACTTAACCCAGGCCAAATAATTCTTTTCGAGGAAGGGGATAATCTTGAGGTTATAATAGATGAAAAAGCAGAAGGGATTTCTATTTTTTTTGATCGAGGTACTAGTGATTATGCGAGCTCTGCTTTCTTGCAATCCCCAATGCCACTGATTGAATGTACATTGAAATATAGATTGAATTCTTTCAACTCTCATATCAGTACTGGCCACCTTTCTGTAAAAATTTTGAAACGGGAATTGATGCTATTTACAGAGCAGTTAAATGAACTTCTAAATACTTTAGAATATAAAAAAGACAACACAAAAATTGATGTTTTGTATAGAACAATGCGTGCTAAGAGTATTATTGAAGACTCCTTCACCAACAAAATAAGCACAGACAGTCTAGCGGATGAGGTTGCTATGTCAAAGTATCATCTGATAAGGAAATTCAAACAACTCTTCAAAACGAGCCCTCAGCAATATCAAATTTTGAAAAGAATTGAATTAGCAAAAGAGTTAATGAGAAACCCTTCTTTATCTCTAACAGAAATATCTTCCTTGTGCGGATTTGGAAATTTATTTCATTTCAGCAAGATGTTTAAAATATACACTTCATTCTCGCCCTTAAAATTCAGACAGTTAAATTATTCGGTGCCTTAAAATTCAAATATTGAAAAGAAGCAAATTCTGATAAATATAGATCAAT
>NZ_JAVJUY010000162.1:0-2202 GCF_040220315.1 Fulvivirga sp. | reverse complement strand
TGGCATACACTTCAACATTTTTCCCTTTAAAATATTTATCTATCAAGTTTAATCAGCTTGATATTATGAATACTCAAAAAAGTATTGAGATCGTTAAAAGCACATGGGAAGAAGTGTTCTCTGAGATTCCATTTGATTTTTTCTTTTTGGATGATTTCTTCAATAAGCAATATCAAAATGAACAGCAATTCAGTCAATTGCTTTTTGCTTTTACAATGCTTGCCATTTTTGTAGCCTGCCTGGGACTTTATGGATCAACAACACTCATCGTGACTCGCAGAACCAAAGAAGTCGGTGTTCGAAAGGTTCTTGGTGCACCAGTAAGAAGCTTATTGTTATTGCTTTCTAAAAGTTTCATTATCCTCGTTCTTATTTCCGGATTATTGGCTTTACCAGGTGTAGTATTTGGAATTAATCGATGGTTAGAAAGCTATCCATACAGGACACCACTTTATTGGTGGCTATTCTTAATTCCTATCGGAATAATGATGATAATCACATTAATTACCATTGGATCCCAAATTCTAAGGATTTCATTATCTAACCCTGTAAAGGCTTTGAGGTATGAATAACCTTTAACTAATAAATATCATGTCAAACACATGCTGCAAAATCACATATCTTCAAGAAACTTGTATGGAGCTATATTATGAGCTTTACAAATCTTAAAGAAATTCTCAGTGTAGGCGAAATAAGAAACCTTTCGATGCGGGAAATATAGGATCTGTCAAGACCTGCCATATTGGCCAACTCTCCTGGCCCAAATTCTGCTCTTGCCTGAGCTTTATCAATATATCCCCTATGCGCCATTCAAATCACTTTTCATCAAAAAAGTGATTCTATCCTGTGCGATTTGATATATTTGAGGACTATAATCCTCGATTGTTATCGTTCCCATTTTCAACACTTTTAAAATGACTGAAGCAAACAAGGCATTCAAAAAATACTTTATCGAAGAAGATAATAAAGAGAAAAACTTTAGGACAATGGAAGTGGAAGACACCTTACTTGCTTTCTATGAGGATGCTGCACCGTATTATAATTCTAACACCACAACAATTATTAATAATATTCTTAGAGAATGGATTGATACCCATCATTATGACATCAAAAAGGATATAATAAGTAAAATCGGGAATGTTAAGATAAAACACAACGGATAAGATTCGTAGTCTTCGTCAAAATGTTGCACTTGTATTTTTAGGCCCTGCAAAGGTAAGATCACATCTTTTCAAGAAACTTGTAAGGTTCTATCTCCAGAGCCTTGCAGATCTTAAAGAAATTCTCCAGGGTAGGTGAAATAAGAGATCTTTCGATGCGAGAAATATAGGATCTGTCAAGGCCCGCCATGTTAGCCAACTTCTCCTGGCTCAAATTCTGCTCTTGCCTGAGTTTTATCAATTTATCCCCTATTTGCCTTTTCAGATCACTTTTCATCGGAAAAGTGAATCTATCCTGTGCTATTTGATATATTTGAGGACTATAATCCTCAATTTTGAAATACGAGCTATAGTATTATAACAGGGTAATCATGAAGCCATTATTAGTGTATGCGGATAAGGAAGAAGAAACTGCAGGTTCGAGGGTACCTCTTAAAGTCAATAGGGATTCAGTGGTTCTTCATTTATGTCTCACCGATAGCATTCCTTACAGATATGAAATATTTGAAGACTTTCAGGAGGCTGTCGAGTTCTGTAGACAAATGCCAGGATACTCCATGAAAGGTGTCGTTCTCTATTTTAGTGAAAACTCCAAACTAAAAAAGGAATACTTCAAAGTGAAGCTTTAGGCCGTTTTAAGTCTAAAATATTTCTTGAAGCTGTTTGCAGATTTGGATATTTATTCAAATGCGGGTAACTTAAAAACACCATCCATCTTAAGGCAAGGTGTGTCCAAAAATTTCGGAAGAATTATGGACACACAACACATCGGCACCCAAATCAGGAAAGTACGCAAATCATTGAAAATCACCCAGAAACAATTAGCTACGATGTCTGGATTGCATTTAAAAACAATTACTAACCTTGAAAAGGGGAATACAATTAATCCCAAAGTGGATACAATATAATACTCCCCAAAATTCAGACCACTGTTTAAGTTGAATAATTTATAACTTTAACAAGTGGCAAAAATGAAAAAAAGTAGAAGAAAATTCAGTGCGGCATTCAAGGCTCGGGTAGCCATCGAAGCCCTGAGGGAGCG
>NZ_JAVJUY010000161.1:0-7742 GCF_040220315.1 Fulvivirga sp. | reverse complement strand
GCAGACTCAAATGCCGTAGCAGTAAGGGTTACACCATCAAGGTCTGTTGTATTCCATACATTGGTAATGAGTATCGCCAAAGCAGTGAGTGTACAAACTATTAATGTATCTATGGCAGGACCCAGCATGGCTACCAACCCCTCACGTACAGGCTCATCAGTTTTGGCTGCCCCATGTGCAATAGGGGCTGTTCCTATGCCAGCTTCATTAGAAAAGGCAGCTCTTCTGGCACCGGTAATAATCACTGTCCCTAATACACCACCTGCAACAGCGTTTCCTGAAAAGGCATCTGTTAGAATCAATCCCAACATCCCCGGAACTTCAGATAGATTAGCTAGAATGATTGTAAGAACGGATAAAAAATAAACCACAATCATCAGAGGCACCATTTTACTGGCAACATTGGCAATTCTTTTTAACCCTCCGAAAATTACAATGCCCACAAATACGGTAAGAAGTAGGCCTGTATAAAGATCAGTCCATCTAAAGTTTTGATTCAGCAGTTTAAACTTGTCGTCACCAAATCCTGCCGGTATTATTAGCACATCTCGAATAACCTGAGTTAATTGATTAGCCTGAAATATAGGTAGGCAGCCTATCATGCCTGCAATGCAAAAAAGATAGGCGAGTGGCAACCATGCTTTACCCAAACCTTCTCTAATCACATACATGGGACCTCCATGTACCTGTCCGTTTTCATCTTTACCCCGATACATGATAGAGAGTGTACAAGTAAAAAATTTGGTAGCAATACCCACAAAAGCACTGACCCACATCCAAAATATAGCACCAGGACCACCTGTAACAATGGCAATGGCAACACCAGAAATATTACCCATCCCCACAGTTGATGCCAAATGCGTTGATAATGCCTGATAGTGATTGATCTCACCTTTTTCTTTAGGATCATCGTACTTACCAGTTAATACCTTGATGGCATGCACAAAATATTTAAATGGCAGAAGTTGGGAGTAAAGCAGAAAAAAAGAACCACCACCTAGCAATAATATGAGCAGGGGAATCCCCCAAATCCAATTTGCAAAATCTACTATCAATTGTCCCATTTCCTACATATTTGCTTTGAAAAGCTGCTAATATATAAATTACTTATGGCCTAAAACTGTAATTTTCAATTTTATGCCTATCTTATATTTTTTATAAAAGAATCTCGAAGATAAAATGAATATAAATCTCTTTTTGCTCTCGCTGTTTTTAATCCAATCACCTGTCTCAAACCCGACAATAGACAGTCTCAATCAGTCGCTTCAAACGTCTTCTGGCACTGAGAAAGTGATTATTCTCAATGAACTTTATAAACAGTACGCCAATAATGATCCTGTAAAAGCTATGGACTACACACGGCAGGCGCTTGATATGGCTATGGAGATTGGTGATCCGAGCGGGATGGCATCCAGCTACAATAATATAGGCGTATTGAATAAAAATAGGGGAAACTTAGATGAGGCACTGGATAGTTATTTAAATGCAGTTAGAATTGAAGAGCAGAATAAATTTATTGATGCCCTGCCATATACCTATAATAATATTGGCACCATCTATTCCTTAAAAGGTGAATTTGAAAAGGCATTGGTATATTTTAATAAAGCACTTGAGCAATTTGAGTCTATAAACCATAAACTACGCATTATCGGTACGCTTAATAACATTGGAAACGTATATTCCGATTTACAGGAGTATGATTACGCATTAAAGAATTACCTGCAATCCCTTAAAATTTATGAGTCATTGGAAGATAATTCCCAGGCTTTTGTGCCATTTAATAATATCGGTAATATCTATTTCCAGCGCGGTGAGTGGGACAATGCAATGGCTTTTTATGAAAGTGCCCTTGATCTGGAAAAGTTAAATAACGATAAGAACGGGCAGGCAAATGCACTTCATAATATAGGTACGGTTTACAAAGCCACCAAAAAATATGAAAAAGCCATTGAAATATTTAATGAGGCACTGTCGATTGCCCAAGAAACTGATAATAAAAGAATCATTGAAATTATATACGGCTCATTAGCCGAAACTTATTTTGCCACAGGCGATATGTTTATGGCATACAGCTTTTTGCAATTGCACAATAATACCAAAGAGCAAGTGTATAACGAGCTAAGCAATAGAAGAATAGCAGAGTTAGAAAGTGCTTTTGAAATAGAAAAGAAAGAGGCTGAAATTGAAGCACTTAAAGTACAAAGTGAGTTACAACAACTGCAAATTCAGAATGATAAAATAGTCATAGCTTCGGTGGTAATTGTGTCTTTTCTTGTAGTAGGCCTAAGTTTGGTTATCTGGCAAGAATTGAGAACGATTAGAAAAAACAAGAAACAATTAGAAGCTCAGAATATTGAATTAGAGAAACAAAAACTTATTATTCAAGAGAAAAATGAAAGTATTACCGAAAGCATTGATTATGCCAAGAGTGTGCAGGGTTCGATGCTTAAAGTGGAAGTGCCTGATAAATTTAAGGATGATTTTTTCGTTCTTTTCAAACCAAAAGATATTGTTTCTGGTGATTTTTTCTGGTTTTCTGGAAATGAAAAACAGCAAATAGTAGCCGCTGCAGATTGTACCGGCCATGGTGTTGCTGGCGCGTTCATGACGGTTATTGGTCATACTTCACTTGATCAAATAATCAACAAAGAAAACATTAGCCAGCCGGATACAATTTTGCAAAAACTTGATTTACAAGTACAAAAGTCCATTAACCAGAGCGATCGGCTAATATCGGATCATGGAATGGATGTTGCCCTATGCGCAATAGACAGGAATAATAATAAACTGGAATTCGCGGGTGCAAATAGGCCACTTTACTATGTGAGGGAGGGTGAATTGCACACCATTAAAGGCACTAAACATACAATTGGAGATAATTCAGAAGGGCAAATAAGTTTTGAAAAACATGAAGTACATTATCAACCAGGAGATGTGTTTTACTTATTTTCCGATGGCTTTCCTGATCAATTTGGGGGCGAGGATAATAAGAAGTTTATGGTAAGCAATTTCAAGCAAAACCTGGTTGATATACATACCCTGCCATTAGCTGATCAAAAGAAAAAACTTGATCAAACCCTTTCTAAATGGCAAGGTAAAACAGAACAAACGGATGATATTTTGGTGATGGGTTTTAAGGTTTAAACGTTAGTTTACCTTGAGAAACCCCCATCAAAGTAGATAAGTGATACAGCAAGCGGGCTCCAACATTGGCATCCCATTCATTTTCTCCAGGGGCTACTTCATTTAAATCAAATGAAACAATCGTTCTTCCCGACTTAACTAATTTTTTAATCAGGTAGACTACCTCATCAAACTCAAAGCCCCCGGGAACAGGTGTGCCCGTGTTCGGGCATAGTTTAGGGTCTAAACCGTCTATGTCAAAACTGATGTATACGTGTTTTGGCAATTCGTTAATGATAGAGTCACAGATGTTAGCCCAGGAGCTGCCTTCAAACTTATGAGCCTTGATATCCGAATCATAAAAGGTTTTAACTCTACCTTTAGAATTTGTAATATAGTTCATCTCCTCATCACAAAAATCTCTAATACCAACCTGTACGAGTTTGGATATTTTTTTATTCTTCAAAGCATTAAACATAATTGAAGCATGCGAGTACGCAAAATTTTCGTATGCTTCACGTAAGTCGGCATGGGCATCAATCTGTAATATTCCAAGATCAGGGTATATATCTGCCATAGCATTGATAATTCCCAGTGGCGTACTGTGATCACCACCCAAAAGTGCAACCATTTTTCCTTGATTGTGAATTTTGGAAGCCTGAGAGCGCACATAAATGTTTAGCTTCTCGGCCATTTCATTCACGGCATTAGGAATAATCTTCAGTTCATCAGTAATCCATTCTTCTTCATTATTTTCCAACCAGGTAATGTATTTATATGCAAGATCGCGATACTTTTTATTTTGGTTGATTAAATCCTTTTCAATGGGTAGCATGTGAATACCCATTTTCCAGGCATCAGGAATGTCTTTTAGAAATAAATCTACCTGAGTAGATGCATCAAGAATTGCTTGTGGGCCATCAGCCGTACCGGCAGTGTAAGATACTGTTACTTCCCATGGTACAGGAATGATAATTAAATCGGCACTTTCATAATCAAATGGAAGTCCAAACAATTGGCCAGATGCTCCTGGTCCGTTAGGGTCAAAAGACGCGATAATATCTTCTTTCTTACTCATTGATTTGATTCTAATTATTTAGTAAGCATCAAAATAAGGATAAAAAGAGCACATAATTGAAAATTATTTATGTGCAGTAAATTTTTTTCTTTTATCTTCCAGCCCATTATGTAAAAACCAGATCATGCTTAACGTCAATATTGAACATTTCCGCAATTTAATTTCCCTTGCTGCCGCTGATGGTAAAATAGCTGATGTAGAAATGGTGGCACTATCAAAAATTGCCTATGAAAATGGTATTCCCTTAGATCGACTCAATGTAATGATCGATCGTGCGGATGAATACGTTTACCTGATTCCTCAAAATCAGCAGGATAAAGATCAGCAGTTGGAAGATATGATAAAGCTGGCCATGTTGGACGGTGAATTTGCAAATGCTGAAAGAGAGCTTATCAATTTGGTAGGTGGTAGACTAGGGTTTAGCCCGAAGGAAATCCGTGCAAAAATTGATGGATATCTTAAGAATACGCCCTCAATAGAGAAAGACTAGAAATTAAGCAGGTCTGGGTATTCGTAGCTCTTTAATTGACCTGTTCCTTCTGAAATTTCATTCCAGCCAAGGTTTTTAAATACAATGTGTGCAAGTCCGCAGGTGGTAATATTGCCAATCTCAGATTTGGTAAGGTATTCAGCTAAATACGTATGGGCAGGGTTGTGGCCTACTAACAACACAGTATTCCACTCATCCTTTAATTGATTAACTACCTGAAGCAAACTTCTTGTAGAAGCCTCATAAAGCTCTTGGTTTTGATGTATCCTGTTGGTGTCGTACTTAATTTGTTCTGCTACTAATGAGGCAGTGCTTAAGGCACGAACTGCAGGACTTGTAATTATTATATCAATCTGTACTTTTTTGTTTAGTAGATTAATACCCATGCGCGTAGCGTTTTGCAGGCCCTGAGAGTCCAAAGTTCTATCAAAGTCTTGCTGGTCTGTTAGTTTTTCACTTGCCTTGGCATGCCTGAGTAAGTATAAATTTTTGTTCATAAAAATTGTTGATCAAAAACAAATGATAGCTTTGATGGTTCAATCTACTAAATGTCGAATGATTATTTAAATCGACTCGTATTATTTTATTTTTAAAATTATTGTTCATCTTTGAAATTTTGAGCCAAAAGCAAAACATCTGATATGCCGAAGAATTTAGTGATAGTGGAGTCACCAGCGAAAGCCAAGACGATTGAAGGATACTTAGGGAAAGATTATAAAGTGACTTCCAGTTATGGGCATGTCAGAGACTTACCCAAGGGCGATAAAGCCATTGATAAAGAGAATGGGTTTTTGCCCACCTATGAAATAAGTCCCGATAAGAAAGCAGTTATTAAAGAATTGAAAAAGCTTGCCAAGGATTCTGACATCATCTATCTGGCGAGTGATGATGACCGCGAGGGAGAAGCCATCTCATGGCATTTAAAAGAAGCCTTGGGTTTAGATGATGCTAAAACAAGGCGAATCGTATTTAGAGAGATTACTAAGAATGCCATTCAAAACGCTATTCAATCACCGCGAGGAATAGATTTAGACTTGGTAAATGCACAGCAGGCTCGTAGAGTGTTGGATAGATTGGTAGGTTTTGAGCTTTCTCCCATACTATGGAAGAAGATTAAAACAGGTCTTTCTGCAGGTAGGGTGCAATCGGTAGCCGTGAGGCTAGTTGTTGAAAGAGAGCGTGAAATCGAGAAATTCAAGCCAGATAATTTCTATAAAATCACTGCTTCATTCGATGTAGGGAATAAAAAAATACTTCAGGCAGAACTCTCGAAACGCTTTAAAACAGAGGAGGAAGCTCAGAAATTCCTTGAAGCATGTGCGGAGGCAACGTTTACAATAAAGGATCTTCAAAAGAAGCCAACTAAAAAAACTCCTGCACCACCATTTACGACATCTACCTTGCAACAGGAGGCAAGTAGGAAATTGGGCTTTTCCGTATCGCAAACAATGACTGTTGCTCAGCGACTATACGAAGCGGGTATTATATCCTATATGAGAACGGACTCTGTGAATCTATCTCAGGAAGCTGTTGATAGTGCTGTTAATGAAATTAAAAAAGAGTACGGTGATGACTTTGTGAAAGTAAGGCAATATAAAACCAAGTCTAGCTCAGCTCAGGAAGCACACGAAGCTATCAGACCAACAAATTTTGCGGTAACCAATCCATCAGCGGATAGAAATGGTGTTCGATTGTACGAACTTATTTGGAAACGAGCTATTGCATCACAAATGGCAGATGCTCAAATTGAAAAAACAACGGCCACTATAGATATTTCTACGCTGGATGATACACTAACAGCTACGGGAGAAGTAGTGAAATTTGAAGGTTTCTTGAAAGTGTACCTCGAATCTACTGATGATGAAGAGGAAAATGAAGAGCAAAAGGGAATGCTACCTCCGTTATCGGTTGGTCAGGAGTTGGAGCTTCAGGAAATGAATGCTCGTCAAGGTTTTACAAGACCACCGGCAAGATACACCGAGGCTAGTTTGGTGAAGAAATTGGAGGAAATGGGAATTGGTAGACCATCGACTTATGCTCCAACAATATCTACAATTCAAAAGCGAAATTATGTTGAGAAGGAATATCGCGAAGGTAAAGAGCGTGAATATCAGATACTAACACTCAGAGGCGGTAATGTAAACTCTAAGACGCAAACAGAAATTACTGGCACAGAAAAGAACAAAATGTTTCCTACCAATATTGCAATGGTGGTAACTGACTTTTTGGTAGATCATTTCCCCAATGTGACGAATTATAGCTTTACAGCCGAGGTAGAGAAGAAATTTGATGAAATAGCCTCCGGGTTGAAAGAGTGGGATAAAATGATAGGCGAGTTTTATTCTGAATTTCATGCAAAAGTAGAAACCACAGAGAACATTGAGCGGGCAGACGTTCCGAGTTCAAGAGAGCTGGGTGTGGATCCAAAATCGGGTAGGAAGGTAATTGCTAGACTAGGTAAATTTGGACCATTAGTGCAGATAGGAGATGAGGAGGAAGATGGTAAAAAGCCGCAGTTTGCCAGCTTAAGGCAAGGCCAGTTTATTGAGAGCATCACGTTAGAAGATGCTTTAGAGCTATTTAAACTTCCTAGAGAACTAGGAGATTATGAAGGTAAACCAATGTTGGTTGGCTTAGGTAGGTTCGGGCCATATGTGAAATACGATGGCAAATTTGTGTCCATTCCTAAAACTGATGACCCTTACACAATAGAAGATGTGCGCGCCATCGAGTTGATCAAGGCGAAAGAAGAAGCTGATAAAAATAAGTTCATCAAAACCTTTGATGAGAATACTGACGTTCAGGTATTAAACGGACGATACGGGCCGTATATTAAAGTGGGTAAGAAGAACGTAAAAATCCCAAAAGACAAAGAGCCTAAAGACCTTACATTGGAGGAATGTCTGGAGCTAGCCGAAAAGACTCCTGAGAAAAAGGGGCGGTATGCGAAGAAAAAGTAAGTTTAGCTTTGGAAAATGATTCTAAAGAAAATCCTACTTTCAATTTTTCCGACTCTTTGTCTTGTGTTCATGATTGATACGTTCTTTTTCT
>NZ_JAVJUY010000160.1:0-2429 GCF_040220315.1 Fulvivirga sp. | reverse complement strand
AGTACTATCGCCGCTGCGCTTAATAGCGCAGCAACTTTGGTTTCCATTGACATAGTAAAAAGAAATAATCCCCATATATCCGAGAAAAAGCAGATCAATATTGGACGGATAACCGCGGTTATAGTGATGATTATCGCTATTTCCTGGTCCCCACTTATATCAAAGTTTACCAGCATTTTTGAAGCAATAAATGTTTTATTAACGGTTATCTCTCCTCCAATTACAACAGTATTTATTTGGGGAGTATTTTGGAAGAGAGGTAATTATCAGGGAGCGATTGCTGCCTTTATTGGTGGTTTTATACTTGGATTTCTGGTGTTTATGATTGATTTCCCAATTATTGGAGATGTGAAGATCCTAACGGTTTCTTATGGCATACCTTTCATGATGCAGGCTTGGTGGTTATTTGTATTTAGCTCTGTGATCTATGTGATTGTCAGTCTTATTACACCACCACCAGATTACAGAAAAACTGAAAAATTCACCTTGAAGAGTCCTTTGGCATTTCTTAAAAGGGAGGATGAAGAACAAAAAAATATCCCACTACTTGTATCTCTTATTTTGATAATTATAATGGTGCTATTATATACTATTTCAAATTTTATAACTTGAAAATGACATGATTCTAAAAATACCAACCAAGACTATGAATATATCTCATGTGAATTCCATGTGACCTTTGAAAATCAATTACATACACATGAAATTAAATATTGAGCTAGAATGAAAATTACATCTACTTCATTTACTCCAAAAAGAAAAAGAGAAATTGCAATTGTCGGAGCTGGAGGTATTGTAAAAGATGCCCATTTACCAGCTTATAAAAAAGCAGGTTATCTTGTAAGAGCCATCCATGATACGGACTATCAAAAGGCTCAAAAATTAGTCAATGATTTTGATGTTTTAAATAACTGCAAAAGTATTGACGATCTTATAAAAACAGGTAAAGAAAATGATTGCATATATGACATTGCATTACCGGCTTCAGAGATAATCCCAATACTAAAGAAAATTCCAGATGAAGCTGGCGTACTTATCCAAAAACCGATGGGCAACAACATTCAGCATGCTCGAGAGATACTGGATATATGCAGGAAGAAAAAACTTACAGCAGGAATTAATTTCCAACTACGTCATGCCCCTTACATAATCAAAGCAAGAGAAATTATTGCAGAAGGACTTATCGGTGATCTACATGATATTGATGTTAGGGTCAATGTATTAACTCCGTGGCATTTATGGAGCTTTCTATATGGTCTCCCCCGGATGGAAATTCTATATAATAGCATCCACTATATTGATATGGTCAGGTATTTTCTTGGTAATCCTCAGGCTGTTTATGCAAAAACCACAAAACATCCTAAAATGATGGATCTGGCATCCACCAGATCATCGATAATTTTAGACTATGGTGATGTAATTAGAGCTAATATTAATACAAATCATGGTCACGAATTTGGTATAAAGCATCAGGAGTCCTACTTCAAATTCGAAGGTACTAAAGGTGCTATTAAGGTTACAGCTGGATTAAACTTGAATTATCCGGAAGGTTTGCCTGATGAATTTGAGTACATTTCTTTGGAAGATTCAAAAGGATGGAGAAAAGTAGAAATTGAAGGGTCCTGGTTTCCTGATGCATTTATAGGGCCAATGGGAGGGCTGATGTGTAAATTGGAAAACCAAAACTATAAATATGTTAACTCTGTTGAGGATGCCATTTATACCATGGAAGTTGTTGAACAATGTTATATCTGTAGCGATCAATTGAGAGGCAAATGAAAGTAGGATTATTTATACCCTGTTACATTGAGCAGTTTTATCCTCAGGTGGCCATCGCCACCCTGGGACTTCTGGAGAAGCTGGATGTAAAAATTGATTATCCCTTAAATCAAACATGCTGCGGGCAGCCTTTTGCCAATTCTGGCGCCGAGGCTTATTCCAAAAAAGTCTGTGAATTGTTCATTAAAAATTTTAGGAAGTATGATTATGTAGTATCACCATCTGGTAGCTGCGTTTATCATGTCAGGAAACATTTTGATACAATAGATCAAACAGGTGAAGTTGATAGGTTAAGACAAAATACTTATGAATTGTGCGACTTTATCACCAATGTTTTAGGAAATCCGGAGATAGATTCTACTTTCAGTAAAAAAGTAGGAATACACCAAAGTTGCCATGGACTAAGAGGATTAAAGTTAGGGGCTAGTTCTGAATTAGTAGGTCCCTCATTTTCCATAGTACATGACTTACTTGGGAAGGTGGACGGAATCGAACTAATCTCATTGGAGAGATCTGATGAGTGCTGTGGATTTGGAGGAACCTTTGCAGTAACTGAAGAAGCAATTTCTGTTAAAATGGGTAAAGATAGATTGAGAGATCATTTGGATCATGGTGCTGAGGTTATTACAGGGACTGATATGTCCTGCCTG
>NZ_JAVJUY010000159.1:0-5710 GCF_040220315.1 Fulvivirga sp. | reverse complement strand
AACATCAATATTTTGATAGGAAGCATAAACCAAAAGGTTGTGCATGTAGGGTGCTGAAATTTTCATTTTATAAAGTTCAATAATCTGGCGCAAAGTATCAATAATGTATATGTTCTATCTGATAATTTCACTCCAACAATAATTTTCACTTTATCAACAACTTTAAAAAATGAATACTTTACAAAAATTTTTAGCAGCAAATGCCTTATTCTCTACTGCCATTGGAGTTGAATTACTCCTTTTTCAAGAAGAAGTGGAACAACTTTTTGGACTTCCTCATTCAAACTTCTTTTTCATATTAGGAATACTTTTATTGGTCTTTGCACTTATTCTTGTTGTAGAAATAATAAAACAACGTGCTTTGCCTGTTTTATGGATCATAGTACAAGATGTGCTCTGGGTTGTAGCGAGTATTGTTTTATTAATTTGGGATCCATATAACATAACACTTGAAGGCAATATAGCCATAGCCGCTGTGGCAGCGGTAGTAACAGTTGTTGCTATAGGACAATCTAAAGGTTTGGCAAGAATGGATGAAGGCAGCCAAAGAGGGTTAAAAATATTCAGATTTAGTAGAAAAGTTAAAGGAAGTAAATCTAAAATATGGGAGGTAATATCTGATGTAGGAAATTATCATAAGGTAGCACCAAATATAGACGGTGCCAAAATAGTATCTGGAGAAAAAGAAGGGTTAGTAAGGCAATGTACACATAAAGGTGATTCATGGACTGAAACATGCACTTTATGGCAAGACGAAAGGCAATATTCTTTTAAGGTTAATACTAATGCACCAGACTACCCTTACCCACTAAAAACTTTAAGCGGAACATGGAAGATTGATGAAAATCTTAATCACGAGAAAGAAATTATTATGGTGTTTGAGTTTGAATATAAAAAGCCAATACACAATGTTGTATTGCATCCATTAATGAAATATCAATTCACTAAAGTATGTGAAGAACTTTTGGATAAATGGCAGGAAATGATTGAAAAGAAATAGTCCAAACTTATATTCTATGAAGTTGGGTTTAAGCATGGTAACATTAGGAGTTATAGATTTGAAAGCCTCCATAAGATTTTATCATGAAGGTTTAGGGCTGCCCATGCTCGAGTCTCCACCAGGGGCAGCTTTAATGCGACTCAATGGCAAGTGGATTGAACTTTCAAGCCTGAGTAATATTGCTCAGGAGGCTGGAATGAAACCAGAATGCCCTGGTTATAGTGGCATTAATTTAACATATACTGTTTCATCTGAACAGAAAGTTATTGAAATCTTAGATAGAGCCAGAGAAGCAGGAGGAAACTTGATAAAAAAAGCACATAAAGCTAAGTGGGGTGGATGCCATGGTTATTTTATGGATTTAGATAAACACTTATGGGAAGTAGTTTATAATCCTTTAAACTGGTTAGGAGGAAAAGATTAGGAGAATAATTTCTTGATTAATTTGTAACAGGCCAAAGGGATTCAGATTTAGAGTTTTCAAAGGCCGACTCTTTGTGATCCTCGATTTCAGTAAAGAAATCGTAGCCTGTTACTTTTAATACCATTATTTTAAGAGCTTCCTTGTGGAACGATTTACGGTGTGAACACCTGCCTTTTTGCGCAGGTAAATTGGCAGTTTACGGAACGCAACACCGTATGAGTACCGCAGATGCACCGCTTTACCTGCCATATTTGGCGGCTTTAATTATCCTAGATTGTATTATTAAAAAAATAATTTTCTACAGAGCCATTTCGTCCACAGCATCCTTCTAAGTAGGCAATTAAGTACCCAAAAGTTCGGGCAATCAAATGAACATGTGATGTGTTTTTATTCTTAGACCTTGTCCCGTATAAAACAACAGAATTAGCCAATCTGGGGTTTAGTATCCTCCAATTATGAGGAGGTGTTGGATCGATAAGTCCATACATTAGCCCTCCCAAACTAGCTATTAAATCAAATTCAGGAACGTTGGGTGCTATTCTCAGTAAATCTTCTAAAGTATTATTACGCTTTCCATTTACTAAAACATCTGAATAATCAATACTCAATATCCCCAAAAAAGGATTAGATGATAAGCCACCTGATATACCACCCCCAATTTGCAGACCCCCCGGCAAATATTTGGTTGAATTGTTTTTTCTAATATTTACAGACCTGCAGATATCATGTAAATGCTCTAGAGCCCCCTTTGATTTTTTTGTTCCTAAAAGTGATTTTCTGTTTAAAGTCCGCTTAATTTCAAAAATCCCAACTACTGATTCTACGGGGACAATTTCTAACCCTTTATCATCATCAATAACAAACAAACTGTGTGGAACAAAAGTGTCAACGATTATTAAATCAACCTGAGGAGAAACACTAGGAGATTGATTCACACTTTGAGCACTTGCAATGTAACCGTGTGTAACTTTAAATCTTTTGGGAATTAATTTTGAAAAAAGAATTCTGATTTCTGACTCAAGCCCACTCCCTGATTCTTGAACGTTTTTAACATATTGATGTGTGAATAGGGATTTAGCCAATAAATACTCTATGTATTTAACATTTAAATCAAAAATATTATTATACGTTGCCATATCTGTTTCTATGTTTTAAGATTAGAATGAAAATAATTGACTCAATTTGGAGCCAATATTTTGATACTTAATTTAAGGAATTTACTTTTTCATGTTGGATCCAAAAGCTTTTGCGAGCTCAGGGTAAGATTGGAATAGATTTCTTAAGAGTTGAATATCTGTCATTGAGGTTTCGAATTCATGACCTTCGGAATCGCGCCATTCTAAGTTTAACCTCACCAGCTTAATATCTAATGGTCTTCTTAAATGGCCTAGAACTTCATATAACCCTTCAAAAGAATCTTCTCTGAGGTATTGCATGGCTCCCCCAATTATCTGATAGAAGGCTCCATTGGGGGTATTTGAAATAGTTAGATAACTGTGTTTTTACTTTACTCTTAGTTCCTTAATCAAATACACACCCTATTACAAAGTTCAATTATGGTGCTAAAAGAGTGCCATTTTTTTGATTCGAATTAGGGAAAAATACCTATGAAATTGAGTAAAAATACCTAATCACTATTTTCTGGGAGGACAATCAAATCATTCGTTACTAATCACATTTGAATATATAATTTGAAGTTAAAAATTAAAATGGTAGCCAAGTGATAAAAACCACCCTATATTAAGATCAGAAATCGTTGGATCGTTAATTGGTTCGGGGTAAGAGTCATTCACCCCAATAGTTTTACTTAACTTGTCTACAGGTCCAACTATAATTCCTGCATCTAAGGCAATCATATGTTTTTCACCTTTTGATAAACCGCCACCTATTAATAATCTTGGTCTAACCTTATTTGTGATGGATACTCCCGGGCCAAAAGAAAAATGACCCGAAATCATTTTCTCATTATTTACAACTTTACCCACTCGCACTATTGACGCCATTCCTATTTCAAAACCACTAACATCCTCCTCAACAATAGAAAATGTTGTATCAGGGGCAGGATTACTTTCAAAAGAGTATACTTCGTCATGTAAATTGGATGTATAAAATGAAAGCCCCACCGAAATGAACTTATTGCTTCGTTCTGGAAAAATCAGACTTGATTTATATGTAGGCAAATTGAATTTTGAATCTCTCGGTGTGATAGCATATTTCAAAATGGCTCGCTCTCCATTGAATTGAAATTGTGATGATAAGTAATCTTGATTTTTATTTTTCTCTAAAAATATAATTGATTCTATGAGTTTCTTGGCGTTCTCATTATTCAATGAGTCAAACAACGCATCAATAGTTATCACCAGATCAGAAAAGCTTTTCTTTATAGCTTCATTTACAGTTTTAAAGTCTTTCTCATCTTTAATTTTATCAATAATTGTTTTCTCGTACACAAGATACAGGCTATAGTCGGTCAGTACTTTATCCCTAAGCTTAATTATTGAAATTCTCATCTCCGAGATACTATCAATCAAATTTTTCGAGGATATATGATCATCTATTTCTAACTGATCTAAATTGTAAAAAATGGATTTGGTTACTCTTGTTTTTAGATTCTCAACTGAAAGCTCTTTGTATTTGAGTTTTTTGTTTAGCAATAAGAGAGCCTCTTTGTAACTAATAAGTTTCTTACCAATTTCTGTTAGTTCTTTGAAATTGCCTTTGCCTTTTGTTGCATTAGGAATTGCACTCAATGATACTGTTTTAAAATTATCGTTTAATTCATCTTCAATTGCTTCAAATTTGGATTTAGAGGCTGTAACAGAACCAATATTTTCAACTATTGCAGAGAGTGCTTCCAGTTGTAAAGTGCCAAATGTGGGCATGTTGATAGAACTGGACACCGTAGAATCTAGTGTGTTAATTTTTACATCATATAAATTCATGTTGATGTTTTCAATTTTGAACTGATAAAATTGTCCTTCTTGTATTTCAGATTCTTCATCAACTTGAGAGTAGTCTAATTTTTTATCCTCAAAATTGAGTTTAATAATTTTTACATCGTTGTTATTTTGTGCCTGATTTGAAGAAGGCTGTTTCGTTATATTACAACTTATTAGTGAGGTGAATAGAATGATATAGGTAAAGAATTTCATAGCATGTATTTTACCCTAAATAAAATAAATTTATAGAAAAGTCTTTTTTGCCATTAGGTAAAAACACCTAATTCCTTTTATCAAATGAGCCCATAAATGAAAAAAGATTAGTCATTTCCCTTAGTCTACTTCTAACTCTATTACCATAAATATTTTCAATTTCATTGGCTGCAAGGTTGGTGGTAACAAATGTGAGCATTTGATGGCTAAGATAGTAATCATAACGACTGAGGAGAATTTCGGCCATTACGTTTAAATTAGCACCATAGTGTGGTAATGAGGTTTCAACTCCCAAGTCATCAAAACAATAAGCTCGAGGCTGCACTTCAGATCCAATGGCACGGAATGATTGAGCGGTGTATTTGTAAAAGATTTTGATTCCATGCTCTGCAAATTCATAGGCGATTTTTCGAGTTGGAACCATCACATATTGTTTATGTGGAGGATGGATGTGTTTGAGAAGGTTCATCAATGTAGTTTTACCGCAGCCGATAGGTCCAGTTAAAAAGATCCCTTTATGAAGTTTGATATTTAGCTTTTCAGCCTTCTCTTCATCTTGATAGAAATAAACAAATAGTTTGTAGATGGTTTCGTAGTCCTCCTCGATGATGGTGAAGTGCTGGCCATAGGTTTGTCGGCCGAACTTTTGGAGGTAGGCGGTGACTTCGGAGAAGAGGAATTTGGAGGAGGGGAAGGTTTTGTCAAGGTTGTTTTTTAATGTTTTCATGGTAATATTTTGATTGTTTCTTACCTTCTTTTCTTTAGATGAAAAGAAGCAAAAATCAAGGCAGATACAATTCTCAACCGGGCCAAGCCACTTACAGAAACATAAGGAAATAATAGCACAGTAAATGATGGCGCGAGATAATGGAAAATAGATGAAACATTCAAGCTTCATTTGACGATAGCCAAGAGCTGAACCAAATAAACCTAAAAGTATCCAAGGAGAAGGTGTTGATAATTTGTGCCAGAACACTAAGTCTCATCTGGCAATGCGCCTTTCACAAATTGAAGAATACAATAATCTCGAATTTGTTAGAAATAATTACTAGTAACTATCTAATGGAATCTGAATATAGCTGTCATTAAACCACTTAATTATCATAGGATCTTTTGAGTCATTAATCGTTTCAT
>NZ_JAVJUY010000158.1:0-8409 GCF_040220315.1 Fulvivirga sp. | reverse complement strand
GTTTATATGCACCCCTTAAGACATCTGTTTACCTGGTGGGCGATTTTAACAATTGGATTCCCTCTACGGACGACCAACTAGCAAAAGATGGAGATTATTTTTGGTTAAATGTTACCGGTCTAACTTCAGGTCAGGAATATGCTTTTCAATACCTGGTAGACGAAGAAATTTTAGTAGGGGATCCTTATTCTGATAAAATACTCGATCCCAATAACGATGGTTTTATTCCTGAATCTACTTATCCGAATTTAATCAATTACCCTGAGTCAGAAATACCTGAAGGGTGGGTGAGTGTAATGCAGACCGCACAACAGGAATATAACTGGTTGATAAACGACTTTGCAGCACCTGCCAAAGAAGATTTAGTCATCTATGAGCTTTTGGTTAGGGATTTTGATGAAAATCAGAATTATGAAGCAGTAATAAACAGATTGGATTACCTGAAAACTCTTGGAATTAATGCCATTCAACTCATGCCTATCATGGAGTTTGATGGAAACAATAGTTGGGGTTATAATCCAGCCTATTTCTTTGCGCCTGACAAATATTACGGCACTAAGAATAATCTCAAGGCGTTTATCGATGAGTGCCATTCAAGAGGTATAGCAGTTATTCTCGACATGGTATTGAATCACACGCATGAAAGAAACCCAATAGCATGGATGTACTGGGATCATGCCAATTTCAGACCTGCAGCTAATAGTCCGTATTTAAATCCAGTAGCCAAACACCCATTCAATGTATTTTTTGATTTTAATCATGAGTCAGCCGCTACACAATCTTTTGTAGATACAGTGAATTACTACTGGTTAGAAGAATATCGGTTCGATGGTTACCGGTTTGATTTATCAAAAGGCTTTACTCAAACCAATTCGGGTGATAATGTAGGCTTTTGGGGGCAATATGATCAATCCAGAGTGGATTTACTCACCCGCATGGCAGATGAAATTTGGGCGCACCACCCAGATGCGTACATAATCTTAGAACATTTGTCAGACAATAGTGAAGAGAGAGTATTAGCTAATTACGGAATGATGCTTTGGGGTAATATGAATCACAATTTCAATCAGAATACGATGGGTTATTCAGATGGCTCCAATCTCGACTGGGCCTTTTATGAAAACAGAAATTGGGATAATGCCAATTTAATACCCTATATGGAAAGCCATGATGAGGAGCGCTTGGTTTATCGAAATTTACAAAACGGTAATTCCTCCGGTGGACATAATACGAAAGAATTATCAGTGGCATTAGAAAGGGTTAAAAGTGCATCGGCCATCTATTATGCTATTCCAGGCCCTAAAATGCTTTGGCAGTTTGGTGAGTTGGGTTATGATATTTCAATAGATCAGAATGGTAGAACAGGTGAAAAACCTATTCCCTGGGCATCTGCTACCAATGGTTTAGGGTATGACGAAGAAGTAGATAGGCTCAAACTATATGAAGTCACCTCTGAATTGATCAAATTAAAAGCAACTTATAAAGCCTTTAACCAGGGAAACTTCACGTTGGATGAATCCCAAACACTCGTTAAAAAGATAACCTTGGATAATGCATCAGGTAAAGCCACTATACCAGCCGATGCCAATTTCGTGGTCATCGCTAATTTTAACCTACAACCGCAAGCTGTGAGTACACCGTTTCCTTACAATGGGACCTGGTATAGTTATTTTGCCAATGGCGATCCTATTGAAGTAAGTGCAAATAATGAATCCCTCATGTTGCAGGCAGGGGAGTTCAGGATTTATTCAGATGTACGTTTACCATCGACATCACAAGAACTAACACAGTTCGTACAGCCGAATGCACCAACTGAACTTGCTGTTTCTGAATTGGCAGGTGAAGGTGTTCTATTAAATTGGAAGGATAACAGTTCCATTGAAACAACTTATAAAGTTTTGAGAAGTGCGGGAGCAGAATTTGAAGAAATTGGGCTTTCTGGGATTAATAAAACGGAGTATTTAGATACTACTGCAGAACCAAACGTTGATTATACCTACAAAGTAGCTGCATCAAATGCCAATTATTCCACGGAGTCTGTTGAAATTCAATTAACTACCAGCACAATTATAACAGATTTAGAAAATGGGACTTCGCGATTATTGTATGTATATCCAAACCCGGTTGATAATATAGCAATAATTTCACATCAAATGGTAAAGGGCAGTTACCAATTAATGGATGTATCTGGTAGGGTGCTGGAGTCAAATACATATCAATCGGATGCAGATATTCTACTGGATATGACTAACTTGAAAAAAGGGCTCTATCTATTAAAGATGAAAGGCGGTGAAAGAATTGAATGTGTTAAGTTGTTAAAAAAATAATCATATCTATTTCTTTCATTCAATCGTTTGCAAAAGGAGCGACCTAAAATTGGTATCAAATCACTGTTAAAGACATGTTAATCTTCCTTATTTTAGGAAATTAATTAGAAGTAGATGTCATCAGAAATAAATAACATAGCAGTATTTACTTCAGGAGGAGATGCTCCCGGAATGAATGCTGCCATCCGTGCGGTTGTTCGGGCAAGCATATTTTATAAAAAGAATATTTTCGGAATCTATCGTGGGTATGAAGGCATGATTGATGACGACATAGTCGCTCTGGATGCACGTTCTGTTGGTAATATCATTCAGCGAGGGGGCACAATATTAAAATCAGCTAGAAGCGATGAGTTTAGAACCCCCGAAGGAAGAAAGAAGGCCTACGATAACCTTATGTCTCGTGGTATTGAGGGGTTAGTAGGAATCGGTGGAGATGGAACATTTACAGGCCTCCATATTTTTCATAAAGAATTTGGACTTCCCGTTATTTGCGTGCCTGGCACCATAGATAATGATTTACCAGGTACAGATTACACAATAGGGTACGATACTGCAACCAATACCGTTGTTGATGCCGTTGATAAAATCAGGGATACTGCATTATCGCACAACCGATTATTTTTTATTGAAGTAATGGGCCGCGATTCTGGAGCTATAGCCATTAATTCAGGTATTGCCGGAGGTGCAGCAGCAATTATTATTCCCGAAGAGGAAATGACGATAGATCAACTAGTCGCGAGGCTGGATAAAGGTGGTGAGAATAAGAAAAGCTCAAGTTTGGTAATTGTAGCTGAAGGAGGCAAGAGTGGAAGTGCAATGGATATTGCTAACGAGGTAACTAAACGTTTTCCATACTATGATACAAAAGTGACTATATTGGGTCATTTACAAAGAGGAGGTGCGCCAACTTATTTTGACCGTGTATTGGCCAGTAAAATGGGTGTATATGCAGTTGAAGGCCTGTTAAAAGGAAAATCTGATGTAATGGTAGGTATAAAAGATAATATCACTGTTTTTAACGACTTTGAAACCATTATGAGTAATGGGCACGAGATTGATACAGATGCGCTGAGAATTTCTAAAATACTATCAATATAATGATTTTAATAGGTATAAGTGGTTCTTCTAAATGCGACTGGCAATTAGTCGAGGATGAAACAACAATTAGTCAGTTCAGTACTGGTGGATTAAACCCTATTTTTCATACAGAAGATGAGATTTTCAATATACTTTCCAATTTAGAAGAAGTTAAAGAAAAGGCTATTGAGGTAATCTACATTTATAGTGCAGGCTGTGGAAGTAAGGCGTTTCAAAATAGCGTATTAAGAGCTTGTTCAAAAGCGTTTCCAAAGAGTCATCATTATGTGAATCACGATATAGTCGCCTCAGCATTAGCCACTTATGAAGGAGTGCCTTCCATTGCTTGTATATTGGGCACAGGCTCAAATGCTTGTTATTTCGATGGTGATATTGTTAGGCAAGAAACCCCTGCATTGGATTATGTTTTAGGAGATGAGGGTGGCGGATCAAATTATGGTAAGCAATTATTAAAAGCGTATCTATACAAACAACTCCCTAAAGAAATTGACAAGGAGTTTACTGAAGAGTATAATCTTACAAAAGAAACGATTTTGGAGAATGTGTATATGAAACCGTATCCTAATGTTTATCTCGCTTCATTCATGAAATTTATTGAGAAAAACAAAGCAAATGAATACTTTCAGGAAATGATAAGACAGGGCATGTCAGATTTCATGAACTATTTTATTCTTCCTATGGAAAAATATAAAACTGTAAAAACTCACTTTACAGGTTCAATCGCCCAAATATTTGAACATGAATTAAGGTCTGTTGCTGATGAAAAAGGGATAGAGGTGGGCAAGATTATTAAAGAGCCAATTAACGATTTGGTTCGTTATCATATGAATAAAAGGTATAAGAAGTCATGAGTGATATTATCGTTGGAATTGATATAGGAGGTACATCAACCAAATTTGGACTGGTAGATCAGAAAGGGGAGGTATTATTTCAGTCTAAAATAACAACACAAACTCATAATGATTTTAAAGATTATATCAAGGAATTGGATGAAGCCATAAAAGAGGGCATGAGTGAAATAGGAGGTGCTTCTAAACTTATGGGAATCGGGATTGGTGCCCCTAATGCAAATTACCTCAGAGGCACAATAGAACACGCTGCAAACTTAAAGTGGAAGGGTATTATTCCTATCGTTGAAATCATGAAAAAAGATTTTAATGTTCCTGTAATGATTACCAATGATGCTAACGCAGCAGCCATGGGTGAGATGATTTATGGTCACGCGCAGGGCATGAAAGACTTTATTGTGATTACATTGGGTACAGGTTTGGGTTCAGGTATTGTTTGCAATGGCAAATTGGTACATGGCCACGATGGTTTTGCAGCAGAATTGGGTCATGTAATTATAAACCCAAGAGGCAGGCAATGTGGTTGTGGCAGAAAAGGATGTCTAGAAACCTATGTTTCAGCCACAGGTATAAAGCGTACCGTATATAAGATGTTGGCCGATCACCTCGAAGAAAGTGAACTTAGAGGCATCAGCTTTCATGATTTAACTACTAAGATGATCACTGAATCTGCCCAAAGAGGTGATTTAGTGGCCAAAGATGCTTTCGAATACACGGGCCAGGTATTGGGGGCAAAGTTAGCTGATACTGTTGCGCATACTGATCCAGAGGCTATTTTCCTATTCGGTGGGCTAAGTCTTGCACAGGATCTTATTTTTGAGCCGACAAGAAGACATTTAGAAGAAACGCTAATGCCTATTTACAGGGGCAAAGTACAGGTATTACCCTCTGGCTTGCAAAATCAAAGTGCCCCTATTCTTGGGGCTAGCAGTCTGGTAATTGACTATCTGAATAGTGAAGAAGGTGAAGTTGTAGGATAAATCAACGTTTATGCTATTGACAATCATCAGATTATTGGTGTAATTTATTTACTTTTAGTGCTTAGTTTGGCACGTTAAATCAAATCACATTGAGGAATATAAAGCTAGAACACTTTCAAAACCTTGTGTCAGTAGCATTTGCAGATGGGCACGTAGAGGACTCGGAAAGGGAATTCCTTGAGGAAAGGGCAGCAGAACTTGGTCTGCCTGCAGCCGAGGTTTCAAAAATCATGAAGAACACCCATGAGCTGGAATTTATTGTTCCTGACGATTTGGATGACAGAGAAGAACAATTGGCTGATGTTGTATTTATGTCGATGATTGATGGTGAAATAGAGCAGAAAGAATACGACTTATGTTTAAACATAGCAGAGCGGCTGGAGCTAAAGAAGAGTGATTTGGATGAAGTAATTGCACTCACAAAACGACTTTGGAAAACCTAATTAAAGAACTATGATCGGCTTTTTTGAACATCAATTTCTTTCTTTTAAAAAGAACCACCTTAGAAATCTTATTGCCCTGGCAAAAGCCGATGGGCACCTTCACCCAGATGAAGAAAAAATGATTTATAAAGTAGGAGATAAGTATGGTTTGAAAGATCGTCAGATAGCATCGTTGCTACGAAGTGACAAAAAACTTGAACTTCATGTACCTGATACCCATGATGAGAAAATGGATCAGTTATATGATATTGTCATGATGGTGTATGCTGATGGAGTGGTTGAAGAGTCAGAAATCGAATTTTGCGAGGACATAGTAGATAAATTTGGCTACAAAAAAGAAATTGTGAAATGGCTCATCGAATTTTTTGATGAAGGGAAAGAGCCAAATAAGGCCGAATGGGCAGAGTTAAAAGAAACAGCTGGTAAGAAGTTTATATAAAGAAGGGGATGCCTCAAAATTTTAGTCAAAATATAAGTTAAGCCATTCTGAATGAGGAAGCCCTCCTGCCTTATGTGCAGGAATTTAATCAGTTCTTATTGACACCTTTTTAGCGCGATAAAACTACTTGCTACATAGGTTTAAGATACCAATTAAGACAGGCTCTTTTTTAACAGACTAATTCCTTGGCTTAATAGAATAACTTATCTATTAAGCTTACTCCAAAGAATTTCTGACTTACAGTTAGTATGAATATTATTCCCAAAATGATAGGGCATAAATAACTAATTGTAACATCTAAAAATTTTCTTACGAATGATGTCTTAAATCCATCATAACCAGAACTTATTTCTTCATGAAGGTTTTCCTTTTTCCATATATAAGCAGCAAATATCGAAATCATGAAACCACCAAGTGGTAAAAAAGTGTCACTTGAGAGATTCTCGACCAAGTCCATGAACGTTTTAGTTTCACCGCTAGGATAAGTAACGAAAGATGTGAAAAATTCTACAGCTCCATTGCCCATTAGTGACGGTAATCCTACTAAAAATACAATCATTGCAACGGTCCATACAGCCCTACTTCTCTTTACCTGATGTTCGTCAACCACGTAAGTAACCGGCACTTCGAGTAAGCTTACTGTGGATGTTAGTGCAGCAAACGATAAAAGTAAAAAGAAGGTAGAACCTACTATTACACCCAATACTGGTCCTAGACTTTCGAACACGCCAGGCAGAACGGCAAATATTAAACCGGGGCCTTGTGCGGCACCTTCCATGGTTCCATCAGTAAGGTAGGCAACAAAAGGGAACATCATCAATCCCGCAAGAAATGCAATCCCTACATCAGCCAAAGTAATGAATGCCGCTGAGGTGACGATATTGTCTTTCTTTCCCACATAGCTCCCATATGTAATAAGCGCACCCATACCTAATGATAATGAAAAGAACGCTTGCCCTAATGCATTAAAGACTACCTCTAGATTTATCTCAGAAAAGTCTGGTACTAAATAAAACTGTACACCTTTAAAGGCATTTGGTAGCGTAAAAGAATATAGAACTAGTCCGATAATAATAAAGAATAAGGTAGGCATTAAAATCTTCGAAGCACGCTCTATGCCGGCAGAAATACCTTTTGAAACGATGTATGCAGTTGTTGCCATAAATACTATGGCATACCCACCAATTTTGAACACATTAGTAATGTATTCACCAAAATTGGCACCAACTTCAAAATTACCCATCACCATTTCAATGAAATAGCCAAAAGCCCAACCAGCAACAACGTTATAAAAGGAAAGTATTAATACCCCGCTAAGAATTCCCATTTTACCTATAATGGACCATCTTTTGTAACCTAAGGCTTTAAAAGCACCTACTGGGTTAAGTTGGGTTTTTCTTCCAATGGCTATTTCCGTTACCATAACAGGGAAGCACAAGATAAAGCAAAACGCCAGGTACATTAATAGGAAAGCTGCACCACCACCGGCACCTACCTCAAAGGGAAATTTCCATATATTCCCTAATCCAACGGCAGAACCTGCTGCTGCCATAATAAAACCAAGCTTACTTGAAAAGCCTCCTCTGTTAGCCATAATTTAATAAAAATTTAACGGGCTGTAAATATGTATAAATTTTTCAGCTTAAGAAAAGAATTCTACATGAGCAGTATCAAACAGGCTTTCTAGATTTCGGAGCCTTCATGTTGGCTTCGTTAAATTTTGCGAATAAAGTATTAATGGTTAGCCCCTGCACCACAATGGAGAAAAGCACAACACAGTATGTCATGGTGATAATAACATCTACTATTTTGGTGTCGAAGTTTGTATTCTCATATAATGAAAGCGCCAGGGCTACTGAGATTCCGCCTCGCAGTCCACTCCAGGTTAGAATTCGGATGGTGTATTTAGGAAAGTGCCTTGTAATTCTCATTAATGATATCGGAACTGATACACCAATGAGTCTCGCTAAAAGAACCACGCCTATTGCACAACCAGCAGCGTAGAAGTAATCCACTTCATAATTGATTACAATAATTTGTAATCCTATAAGAATGAAAAGGATAGCATTCATGGCTTCGTCCATCAAGTGCCAAAATTTATATACATATTCCCCGGCCGCATCTTCCTGATTTTCGTTTCTTCCTTTTCTTCCGACAAACAATCCCATAACAACCATCGCCAATGGGCCAGATACATGCAATGTTTCTGCGATACTAGCACCGCCTAGTACTATAGAAAGCGTTACCAGTACTTCAATTTCAGTATGCTCGTTG
>NZ_JAVJUY010000157.1:0-24973 GCF_040220315.1 Fulvivirga sp. | reverse complement strand
AAAAAATGGGAGTAAAAGGCCGAGAATTTATTATAAATAATTATTCTGTTGAGGCAACTAAAGACTCATTCCTATCGCTCTTCCAATTACTGTAAATAAAAACCAGCGCTGTTAAATAAAAAGGCAGCATGGGTATTTTATACCTTACCAGTGTACCGAAATTGAAGGTAGAAGCACCAACCGCAAATGCAAAAACAATTGAAAATATCAGACAGAAAAAAGGGATAGGTTTAAGCGCATATTTAATAAAATTCAAGGGTCTGACTTTCATGATAATTAAGCCAGTAATGAATAGAAGGATTAAACTTTCAAGTGCAGATATTAACATGAGCGGATTGGATACCTCCCATAAGTAAGGTCTGAATAGTGTTACATTCACCGCTTCAGGAAAAAGTCTAAACATGCTTTCCAGAGAACCATCTAACTCGCCTAGAGTGTATCCAGATCCAGCATTTTTACCTGTATAAAAACCAATATCATATGCAGTTATTTGTGCTGTTTCAGCTATTTTATCCAAGCTATACCTTCTGTCTTCCTCTACTATCGTATCTACAGCAAAATATCCTAATACTGTCACGGCTACAAATAAAATTGGAACTACTAATATTTTAACAACGAAAGAGCGAATTTCAGAAGTATTCCTAAGCAATATCCACATAAACATAGAGGGAACTAAGCATATAAGTATGTATTTCTTAATAATAAAAATGGCTAGGAATGTAATTATTAAAACCATAAAATGTATAAATAATCCTTTCCGTTTATTAAAAAGCTCATTTATTGAGTAAACAAACAAACCTACTGCACCTAGGGTAATTGAATCCTTTAGAAGCCCCGACCCCCAAAAAATTACTGAAGGAATAAATAGAACTGAAAATGCCAAAAGTTTATGACGCATTTTATCTTCATTATAAAATGTCATAAAAAATGCCCAAAGTCCAATAAAACTTATTACTGCAAACATAATAGCAGTAGCGGAATAGGATGAAAAAGTTAAAATATCAAACAAGCCTGCCATACGAATAACAAAAAAGGAACTGGGATCGCTATAAAAAAGAATTTTACTACTATAGGAATATAATTCGTTGTTATAAGTTGAATAACCAAATATGAGCGATAATCCGTCTAAAGGGTTATTAATAAATGCCTCCCAAATATGTCTACTTCCATGGGTATGAAAATTAAAAGTATCTCCACCGTTATAATAAAACTGATAAATAATGCCAACAGCTAGTGCACCAATTATTCTAACAGTGAGAGCTGGTATAAAATACCTTTTGGTATTTACATCAGTAAACTTTGGCCTAACCCAATAAGCAAATCCGTAAATAATGAAAAGCCAAATGGGGGTTACTATAAAATCGCGAAGCTCCATCTAAAAATCCTTGAGTTCCTCCCGAGCTTTTTTGTGAACTGGTGATTTTCGTTTGGCTTCATCTTTCACCTGTTTCAGATACTTTTTGGCTGTTTTTTCATCGCCTTCTTCTTTATAAATTCGACCTAAAGATAAGAGTGAATAGTGATAATAACCTGTATCAGTAGCTTCTATCGATTGTGAAAACTCAACAGCTCTTTTATAATAATATTTAGCCTTCTCATTATCTTTTTTATTATCATAAATCTGACCTAGGAAAAAGGCCGCATACCTGCCACTGGTAGCCTCATAGCCCACCATGCCACTATCTATCTTGGCAATAATATCTTCTGACACAGGCCGTGCTGCAGCATAATTGCCACTGCTGTAGAGCAGTCGGGCATAGTATCGGTGAAAATAAGGATTATCAGGATAAGTCTGATGCAGGTATTCGCTTATTTGAAGTGCCTTTCTAGGCATTCCTTCATATCCACCAAGTATCCTCATAAGAAAAACCTGAGCTTCGGTTCGTGTATAAAAGGCATTGTAAGACACTTCTCTCAATTGCTCTATCCCCAACTTTTTATCGCCCTTAGGAAAAAAAACCAGCAACGGCTTTAACAATGGATAATTCTCCGGAACCCATACAGAAAAATAATTAAAAAGTGCATCGCCAAACAATAGCTCCGGACTCAAATGATGCATCCCCTCACTTTCCTTCATATATTTTAACGCATTTTTCCCGGCAAAGGCAGATTTACTCCAGTCTCTACGTTCTTCACTAGAATGAAGTCTACCTAAAAACCCATACGCTGCCGCTAAAAAAAAGGAGGCCTCCACTTCATGCCTTGGTATTTCATGCAATCGTTCTGAAATGCTTATCACCGTATCCATATAGGCAATGAACTTGCCATCGTGACTTCTATCATCGAGATTGGGCATTATTTTCCACCACTCATTCAAACCAATGAGAAAATAAGGAAGCGGGTGCCAGCCATATTTTTGCTTGAGCCATCGAAACTGCTTCTCTGCTTTGTCAAACTTAAAATTGTACATATCATTCATTGCCTGATTGATATCAATCTGCAATTGCATATCTGCAATAAGAATGATATGATCTTCTTTCTTAACACTGTCTGCATTAAGGGCATTGCCTTGCAGAATAGCTGCCAGAACGAATATGGTAGTAATGATGTACTTCATTGCGGCAAATTTATCAATTATAATCGTGAATAGGGCTTTCAAATTTCGTTCCAACCGCTAATCATGAGCATTCATATTATTATTAGACTTAATTGCTAATTTTCTACCATGAAAAACGAATCGAAGGGTATTTATGATGTAAACGCTGTGGCCTTCTTTATCATGCTTTGTGTGGCCACACTTGTTTTGCTAATCGTAAAAAAGACATTTATTGAAAACACCACTGTAGCCTTCGAAATTTTAGCTGAACGAGGAGAAATGGGTGTTTTTCATGCGATCAATACACTTCAATACCTAACTATCCCAGTGGTATATTTATGGAAGTTCGTTATTATTTCATTTGTGATTTGGGTTGGATGTTTCATGTTTGGCTACAGAATTACATTTAGCCAGGTTTGGAAAGTAGTGCTCATTTCTGAGTCGATATTTTTGGTTCCTGAATTTCTAAAAATCTGCTGGTTCTTTTTTATCGAAACGGATTTTAATTATTTCGATATCCGAGCATTCTATCCTTTGTCTGCCATCAATCTGGTTGATACCTCAAGTCTACCTGATCAATACTTCTATCCTTTAAAAGCCTTAAATATATTTGAGCTTGCCTATTGGTTTGTGTTGGTAGAAGGTATTCACACTATGGCAAGCAAGAAGAAAACAATAGCGTATAATATTATTTTCAGCTCGTACGTTCTTTTCTTTTTCGTTTGGTTGGGCTTCTATATCCTAGTGTATAAGTAATTGTATATGGTTAATTGTCATTAGTTCCTTAATTTCGCGATGCAATTTTTAATGGAGTTTCATGAATTTTACTAGACTAAATAATATTGGTGGTTGGGCTGTTTTTGCAATAAGTACAATCGTTTACTTATTAACATTAGAAGAAACCGCCAGTTATTGGGACTGTGGTGAGTTTATCGCTGTTTCGTATAAACTAATGGTTCCACACCCTCCTGGCGCTCCATTTTTCCTCCTTTTAGGCAGGATGTTCTCCTTCTTAGCTTTCGGTGATACTTCTGAAGTTGCTTATTGGATTAACATGATTAGTGTATTGGCCAGCTCTTTCACTATTTTATTTTTATTCTGGACGATCTCCATGCTTTCAAGAAAGTTATTGAAAATCACTTCTTTGGAGGATATTAAAATTGAACAGACCATCATGATTTTAGGCGCCTCTGCTGTTGGCTCTTTGGCCTATACATTTAGTGATTCTTTCTGGTTTTCAGCGGTTGAAGCGGAAGTATATGGTTTATCGTCCTTTTTTACGGCTTTTGTAGTTTGGGCTATTTTAAAATGGGAATTAATTGAAGATGAAAGCAGAGCCAACAGGTGGTTGATTCTTATTGCTTATATGATGGGATTATCCATTGGAGTTCACCTTTTGAACCTTGTAACCATACCTGCTTTAGGTTTAATCTACTATTTCAAAAAATATAAAGAGCCCACTGCCTGGGGAATTTTCTCCGCACTTGCCGTGAGTGGTTTCATCATCATCCTTATCAATAACATTATTATTCCTGGTCTTCCATCATTGGCCGGAAGCTTTGAAATCTTCTTTGTGAATACATTAGGTCTTCCATTTGGTTCTGGCGCTTTATTTATAGGTGCTTTAATTGTTGGTGGGTTGATATTCGGAATTCTCTATTCGCTCAAGCAACAAAGAGAAATATTGCATACTTCTTTATTGGGACTGGCTTTTATATTAATAGGCTATTCTTCTTATTCTATTGTTCTAATAAGATCAAATTACAATACGCCAATCAATGAGAACGACCCATCTGATGTGATGTCATTTGTTAAGTATTTGAAACGTGAGCAATACGGAAGCAGACCTCTACTTCACGGCCAATATTTTACAGCTCAGGTAATAGGCACCAAGGAAGGAGAAAAAGTATATGTGAAAGGCAAGGACCAATATGAAGTGGCTGAACGTAAATTGAGCTACGAATATGATCCTTCTCACACGACTATTTTGCCAAGAATGTACAGTAATGCTCCACAGCATGTTGAGCGTTACAGAGAGGTAACGGGTCTTCGTGAAGGTGAGAAACCTTCGTTCATAGATAACATGAAGTTCATGTTCAAACACCAAATGGGTTGGATGTACATGCGCTATTTCCTTTGGAATTTTGCCGGCCGTGAAGGTGACTGGCAAGATGCCATTTGGTTAAGTATTAACGATGCTTTTAAGAGTGTGCCTGACAAAATTGCCAACAATGCAGGTAGAAATAACTTCTTTATGATTCCATTGATTTTAGGAATTATTGGAATGATTTTTCAATACTCAAAAAGTAAACGAGAGTTTGCTGTGGTAGCTATGTTATTCTTCCTTACGGGATTAGCACTTATTCTATATCTAAATTCACCACCAACAGAACCGAGAGAACGAGATTATATTTATGTGGGTTCTTATTATGCTTTTGCTATTTGGATAGGATTTTCCGTGCTAGCTCTAGGTGAATTGATTGCAAAAGCAGCACCGAAAAAAATAGCCGCTATTACTGCCACAGCCTTATGCATGATTGCTCCGGCCATAATGGCTCAGCAAGGTTGGGATGATCACAACAGAAGTAACCGTTACTTTTCGGTGGATTCAGCTAAAAACTTCCTGGCATCGGTAGCACCAAACGCCATTTTATATACCGGAGGTGATAATGACACATTCCCACTTTGGTACTCGCAGGATGTAGAAGGTTTTAGAACCGATGTTCGTGTAACTGTATTAAGTTACTACAACACCGATTGGTATATCTCGCAAATGATGCGTCAGGTATATGAATCAGAGCCATTTCCATTCACACTAACACTAGATAATTACAGGCAAGGTGGGCTTAATGATTACTTACCTTATGAGGATTTAGGGGTGAAAGTATTAGATGTGAATCAGTTTTTAAGTCTGCTTAAAAACAATGATAAGAGACTTAAATTATATCCATCGGCAAATGTAGTGCCTAGTAGAACTTTCTCTATACCGGTGGATAAAGACCATGTAAGAAGTTTAGGAATCATCCCTGAAGGCATGGATAGCCTGCTGGTAGATAATATGATTTTCAAATTGAAACGAGGTAAAAATGCTTTAGAGAAAAAGGATTTAGCCATCTTAGATAACATCGCCTCATCAAATTGGGAGCGTCCTATTTATATCAACAACACGTCTATGCAACAAATCAACTTTGATTTGAGCCCGTGGGCAATTCAGGAAGGTAATGCGTATAGAATTCTTCCTATCAAAAACCCTAGCCCGGAAGTTGATTTTGTTGATGTTGAGAAGATGTACGATAACCTAATGAACAACTTCCACTATCGTGAGTTGGACAATCCTAATGTGTATTATAATGAGGATTACAGAAACTTTGTGTTGAACCACAGAAGTAGCTTCAACACATTAACTGAGGCACTTTTAGACAAAGGTGATAAAGATAGAGCAAGAAAAGCATTGCTATTTAATTTGGATACCATGCCAGATGAAGGTGTGCCTTTTGATTATACCACAGCCAGAGCAGTTAGCTACCTTTTCCAGTTAGGTGAAAATGAAAGAGCCATTGAGATTTCAAAAATTTTAGGTGATAGGTCTGTTGCTATGCTTAAGTATTTATTGGAAACAAGCAATGGCGCACTTGGCTATGAAATTCAGGTCAATCTTGTGATATTGGATTTACTTCAAAGAAACCTCTACAGAAACGGTGAGGA
Source organism: Fulvivirga sp. (assembly GCF_040220315.1). Classification (GTDB taxonomy): domain Bacteria; phylum Bacteroidota; class Bacteroidia; order Cytophagales; family Cyclobacteriaceae; genus Fulvivirga. The sequence continues at coordinate 18,732 of NZ_JAVJUY010000157.1, read as the reverse complement.
TGAGCTTGCGAAAAAGTACGAAGACGCTTATGATGAAGTGGTAGGTGGATTAAATCTGAACAGGGGAGGTTTTTAAACTATCTGAATAATTTTATCAGAAGAAATCATCTCAAAATTCAGGTCATCCATGACAATCAATTAGTAGGTCATGCCGACAAAGGAGGCAACTTACTCCGTTAAAAATGTGTTAGTTAATAAGTGAGGAAGATTCTTCCTGCGTCAGAATGACTTAATATTTACTTGGAGAAACTCCTATTGCTTCTTCTTCCTGTTTGCCAAATATACCCCTAAAATAATAGCCACCATCCCAATGTAATGGCCTGGATATAAAAGCTCCCCATCCCAGATGCCCCACATAACAGCAACAATAGGAATAAGATAAGTAACCGAACTAGTAAAAATAGGGCTGGTGATCTTTACTAGTTGATTAAATAAAATAAGCGCTATTGCCGTACCCATTACGCCAAGCAAAACAATGGCCCCTAATGAAAATAAGGCTCCATCTACAGTTGAAACTTTGTTAATAAAGTCAGTAGCCCCAAATAAATAGATGGCAGCTAGTGGACCCACCAATGCCAGTGATAAACTGGTGATAGTTCTAGCTCTTAAATCTTGAATTTTGAACTTGATAAGATTCAGATTGGCACCATAAAAAATTGTAGCAAGCACCACATATAAAGCATAGTAATTTAGCGAAGCGATACTACCGACCGGACCAGCCAATATCAAGATTACTGTGCCACCAAATCCTATAATCAAGCCTAATACAGTTCGAGCTGTAAATTTCTGTGTAAAAAATAAAGCACCAATAATCATCGTAAAAAGCGGTGTGAGGGCGTTTAATATACCTGCCACTGAACTGGCTATTTGCGTTTGTGCCTTTGCAAATAAAAAAGCTGGCAAAAGGCTTCCAAAAAAGCCAACTGCAAGGAGTAACTTCCAATGTCTTTTTTCAATATTTTTCAATCCCTGAATAGCGAAAGGAATAAGAAAAACCGATGCAGCAATGATTCTTATTGCACCAACTTCTCCGGCATCAAAAACATCTAATCCGCGCTTGATTAGAATAAATGAACTACCCCAAATAATTGCCAAAATTGCGAGTAAAAACCCGGCAATTAGGTTAGTGTTCTTTTCCATAAATAGAGGATAAACTAGCCGTTATACGACCGCGTAAACTTCCTGAAATTTTTCATTAATCTCTTCCAAAAGATCAACAATTTCAGCATGTGTCTCCAGATTGACGAGTTGAGTTCTGTACGGCTTGAAATTTGGAATTCCTCTGAAATAATTAGTGTAGTGTCTGCGCATTTCAAATATGCCTTGGCGCTCACCTTTCCACTCAACAGAAAAGTCCAGATGCTTTCTGGTTACGTTTACCCTATCAGTTAAAGATGGTCCTTCAAGCTTTTCACCTGTTTTCAGATAATGCTTTATCTCATTAAATATCCAGGGATAACCAATAGCGGCCCGGCCTATCATTATACCATCAACTCCATATTTATTCTTGTACTCAAGAGCCTTTTCAGGTGAATCTATATCACCATTCCCAAAAATTGGGATATGGATATCCGGGTGGTTCTTCACCTCAGCAATTTTTGTCCAATCGGCCACGCCTTTGTACATCTGTTGGCGTGTTCTGCCATGAATTGAAAGTGCCTGTATACCTACATCCTGTAATCGCTTAGCTACTTCTACAATTTTGATGGTACTATCGTCCCAACCAAGCCGTGTTTTAACCGTAACTGGTAGACTTACTTGCTTCACAATCTCCTCAGTCATCTTCTGCATCTTGGGTATGTCTAGCAAAATACCTGCTCCTGCTCCTTTGCAAGCTACTTTCTTAACCGGACAGCCATAATTTATATCCACAATTTCGGGCTGCGCTGCTTCTGCAATGGCAGCAGCCTCCCGCATTGATTCTATCTTATCACCAAAAATCTGAATACCGATAGGTCGCTCATAATCATAGATATCCAGCTTCTGAACACTTTTCTCGGCATCACGAATCAGGCCTTCAGCAGAAATGAATTCGGTGTACATAAGATCAGCACCATTTTCCTTGCAAACAGCACGGAATGGCGGGTCACTAACATCCTCCATGGGTGCCAGTAACAGCGGGAATTCACCGATCTCATTATTTCCTATTTTAACCATCTCACTTCTGCCTATATTAGAGGCTTTAAAATTCGAAGTGCAAATTTAGACAAAATATGACTGATTTAGAAAATGGCATATCTGATTCAAACGCATCTCATAGTATTACGAGTGCTTTTATCCTGTTAATTCTGTCAATCATAGGTTTTACCATTCTGGGTCCACTCATCGGTCTAGTTATTTCACTTCCATTTACAGATGCATCAATCCTGGAGCTTCAACACTCCATTTCAAATCCCGCAAACAGTCCTGATGGTAAAGTGCTTCTTTATTTTCTACAAGGTGGGGCTACTATTGGCATGATACTGCTACCAGCCATTTACTTAAAACTAAGGGAGAGCGATTTCATGAGGGGACTAAACACTAAAGTGAGTGATCCTCGAGGAATATTTCTGAGTATATTTATCACCATCAGTTTCATGGGTGTGAATTCCTTTTTCATCGAATGGAATTCGGAATTGTCTTTTCCATCTTGGATGCAAGGCTTTGAAAATTGGGCAAGAAACCTGGAATCTCAGGCCATGGAAATGACCACCTTCCTAACAAACTTTAACAGCTTTGGAGATTTCGCCATTGCCTTTATCATCATAGCAGTATTTCCGGCCTTTGCTGAGGAGTATGTTTTCAGAGGTTTACTTCAAAAAAGAATTTTTCAAGGCACCGGAAAAATACACCTTGCCATTTGGGTGAGTGCCATCTTATTCAGTTCTATACACATGCAGTTCTTTGGATTCATTCCCAGAATCTTGTTGGGTACATTGTTTGGTTATCTCTACTTCTGGTCAGGAAATTTTTGGGTGCCGGTTGCAGCTCATTTCACTAACAATGGATTCACACTAATCATGATTTACTTAGCCAATACGGGTGCTATAGATTATGATATTCAAAATACCGAGTCGCCTACTTTGGCTTCTGTGGGAATATTCACTATTATTACTGTTGGTCTAGTTTATTATTTTCGGAAATTACATTCTAATTCAGTTCATGGCTAAATGGCAGAAAGTTTTTTCAACAGAAATGTCTTACAGAGCCGAGATTGTTAAAGATGTATTAGAGGATTTTGGAATTCAGTCTGTCATACTAAATAAGAAAGACTCCTCCTACAATAATTTCGGGGCGCTAGAAGTACATGTACTTCCCGAAGATGTACTCAGATCAAAGCAGATCATTCAGAATGACATCGATTTTAAGTAAATATAGTAATCTTACTCAGCGCATTATTGCTGCTATTATTGGAGTATTACTCCTGGGCTTTGGCACCTATTACAGTCAGTGGATGTATTTTACACTTTTCTTAGCCATTTGTATTATCACCCAATTGGAATTTTATAAACTCGTTGGACTCGATGGCATGCTCCCTCTAAAAACCTACGGAACATTTATGGGCGGAACCATTTTTACCTTGTCTTTCCTTATAGAAGGCGGGTATCTAGGGCCTAATTTTTACTTGCTTATTTTCCCTATTGGGGCTCTTAATTATTTAATCTACCTCTACAGAAAAAAAGAATTAAAACCCTTTCGGGGGATTGCATTTACGTTTCTCGGGGTATTCTATATTTCAGTGCCCTTTTCTTTACTTAACGTGATTGCCTTTTCGCAAACCATTTACGCCTATGAATTGATATTAGGCTCCATGTTTATACTTTGGGCAAACGATACAGGCGCCTACTTCACCGGAGTTCGATATGGTAAACGAAAGCTTTTCGAACGTGTCTCCCCAAAGAAGTCCTGGGAAGGTTTTACCGGAGGCCTCATTCTCGCTGTGGGTATGGCATATACTATATCGCATTTTACTACAGTTTTAGATACCTGGCAGTGGATTTCCATTGGGTTTATCATAACAATTTGCGGAACCTATGGCGATTTAGTTGAATCGCTCTTTAAACGAAGCATCGAAATTAAAGACAGTGGCCGCTTAATCCCGGGACACGGTGGTTTCCTCGATCGTTTTGACGGACTACTCCTTTCTGCACCATTTATATCAGCATTCTTGAAAATCTTTTAAATTCTGCGGGTTGATATGTATTAATATTGCATAAATTTGCAAACGATTTAACTATTCAAATTTATTGTTTATGGGTTATATAGAACCTGCACCACTTAAAGACGAGCAGAATCCTTTTGAAGCGATGATGTCTCGATTCCACGTTGCATCACAAATTTTAGGGTTAGACGAAGAGGTTTACAATGTATTGAAATCTCCAGCCAAACAAGTAATTGTATCACTACCAATCACCATGGATGACGGCAGCATCAAAGTTTTTGATGGCTATCGTGTAATTCACTCCAACATTCTCGGACCTTCAAAAGGGGGTATCCGTTTCGATCCGGGTGTTCATTTAGATGAAGTAAAAGCCTTAGCTGCCTGGATGACCTGGAAATGTGCCGTTGTGGATATTCCTTACGGTGGAGCCAAAGGTGGTATAAAATGTAATCCTCGTGAAATGTCTGCTGGTGAGATTGAGCGTTTAACACGTTCTTACACACTTGCCATGTTAGAAATTTTCGGACCAGACAGAGATATTCCTGCCCCAGATATGGGAACAGGACCAAGAGAAATGGCCTGGTTGATGGATGAGTACTCAAGAACTCAGGGTATGACTATCAACTCTGTGGTAACAGGTAAGCCGTTGGTATTGGGTGGTTCTTTAGGCAGAACTGAAGCGACAGGCCGTGGGGTAATGGTTTCTGCTTTGGCCGCGATGGAGAAATTAAAAATCAATCCATACAAAGCTACTTGTGCCGTGCAAGGTTTTGGTAACGTAGGTTCTTTTGCAGCTTTACTTCTTGAAGAAAGAGGCGTAAAAGTGGTTTCTATTAGTGACCTTTCTGGTGCGTACCACAACGAAAATGGTATCGATATACAAAAAGCCATTGATTATAGAAATGGTAACAATGGTACTTTAGATGGTTTCAGCGGTGCTGAGAAAATAGGCAATGACGAACTACTTACTTTAGAAGTAGATGTACTTGTTCCTGCCGCTACTGAAGATGTAATCAACTCAGGCAACGCTGAAAATATAAAAGCTAAATTGATAGTTGAAGGAGCTAACGGTCCTACTTCAGCAAAAGCTGATAACATTATACACAATAAAGGAATTATGGTTGCACCTGATATATTGGCGAATGCTGGTGGTGTAACGGTTTCTTACTTTGAGTGGGTACAAAACCGACTAGGTTATAAGTGGACTGGCGAGCGTGTAAACAGACGTTCTGACAGGATTATGAAAGATGCATTCGATAATGTATATCGTACTTCGCAAGCGCATGATGTATCTATGCGTATTGCAGCGTACATAGTTGCTATTGACAAAGTAGCGAAAACTTATAAGTTTAGAGGAGGATTCTAACCGATATACAGTGACGATACATAAAGAAGGAAGATTATTACTGGCTGTTATGCTTTTGGTGCTTGCAGCCATCAACATAGGATTATATTTCTACGTGGGTAGTACAACGGTAGTGAAGTTAATAGGCATTGCCAGTGCAATAATCTTCCTTCTTGTCCTTCAGTTTTTCAGAAATCCATTGATAAAGATATCTGTACAGCCTAACCAGGTAATTGCCCCGGCTGATGGAAAAGTGGTGGTGATAGAAGAAACTACTGAAGAAGAATATTTAAAAGACAGAAGAATTCAAATTTCCATTTTCATGTCGCCCGTGAATGTGCATGTAAACCGAACACCTGTGAAAGGCGTAGTTGAATTCTTTAAATACCATGCCGGTAAATACTTAGTGGCATGGCACCCAAAAAGCAGTACTGAAAACGAACGAACTACCATGGTTTTAAAAACCGAAAGTGGTGTATCTGTTCTTGTTCGTCAAATTGCCGGTGCTGTGGCCAGACGTATAAAATGGTACGTGAAAGAAGGCGATAAACTGGAGCACGGTGCTGAATTCGGCTTCATTAAATTTGGCTCTCGCGTGGATGTTTTTCTACCAGTTGGCACCAACGTTCTTGTAAAAGAAGGTGACAAAACGCTAGGTGGAAGGACAGTGTTGGCGGAGTTATAAGATCAAACCATTCTCAATAATATATCTACAATAATGGCCGCAATAGCAATCCATATTGCTATTCGAGCTTGCCTGGAAGCATTTAAGGATGCATCTCTTGCTTCTTGCAATGATAGAACATCCTCATATTTAGCTAGCGCTTCTCCACGGATAGGGTGGGTAATATTCTCTTTATCAACATAGGCACCGGTCAAGTAGAAATAAATTGATTTAATTTGAGGATAGTAGCCACCACCATGTTTAAATGGAAAACCTTCTTCAATTAAGTGATCCAATAAACTATTATAAGAAATAGGTTCCTGCTTGTAGTAGGCATATTTCAGACAAGAATTGAATAACTTATTGTGCATCATATCTTCCCTTCAATCAACTTCATCAATCTCTCCAGGTACTCCTTGTCTACTTCATCAAAGTCATTGAGCTGATCGCTGTCCACATCCAGAATTAATTTTACTTCACCGTCTTTCGAAGCGCATAGCACTATTTCAGATTTAGAATCTGAGCTGCAAGCAATGTGACCGGGGAATTCATCTACATTCGGCACTAGAACAGTTTCATTATTCTCCCAGGCAGTGCCGCACACTCCTTTACCCATTCGTATTCTTGTACAGGCAATAGGCCCTTGGAATGGCCCAAGCACTAATTCGTCATTCTTTACAATGTAGAAACCTACCCAAAAAAAGTTCATTCCAAATTTCAATGCTGCGGCTATATTGGAAAGGTTGGCTATTAAGTCGTCCTCGTAAGAGATTAGACCTTCAATCTGAGGTAATAGCGATTCATATTTTTCTCGCTTATCTGCGGATGTGTTAATGATTAATTCTTCTGCCATAATTCTGTTTTGTCATTGCGGAAAATATTGGACTAAATTTTAAAGTTCAATATTTATCCGGAATCTATTTTTCTACTTTCTAATCCTGAGATTCTGAATCACCTGCCCGTCCGTTCAGGCGGGAGTTCAGAATGACAGCAAATTACTAATAGGTTTAATATTGTCTTTTATTCCTGTAGACTAACAACTTATCCTCGCCAATAAGTTCTTCTTTATAGGGCAAAGATATGCGTGCTGCATCAATACCACCGCCAAAGGTATTTTTGGAAACGAAAACCCGAGCTTCATCCCATAAATACTCATCAATAAAATTTTTGTGCAATGCAGCCCCGCCCTCAATCAAAACCGATTGTATTCCTCTTTCATATAAATCCGCCATGATATTATCGAGTAAATCATGCTCACCAACTTTCACATAAGTTATTACTCCTTGCTCCTCATTTTTCTTCATGTTGTAGCAAAGTGTAGGAATTGAGCCATCAAATAAATTCAGGCTTTGTGATAATTCAAGGTTCTTATCTATCACAATTCTCACAGGGTTGTTGCCGCTCCAATCCCGCACATCCAATCTGGGATTATCATACTTAGCAGTATGAGTGGCCACCATAATTCCGGGTTCTTCCGATCGCCATTTATGTACCAACTTTCTACTTTCTTCACCGCTTATCCATTTAGAATCATAATCCTTTCTGGCAATATATCCATCAGCTGTTTGTGCCCATTTTAAAAGCACATAAGGCCGCTTCTTTTCAATGAAAGTGAAAAAGCGCCTGTTTAATTCACGACCTTCCGCTTCAAGTAAACCTGTCTCCACTTCAATTCCGGCATTTCTCAGCTTTTCAATACCTTTTCCCCCAACCAAAGGATTTGTGTCTACATTGGCGATCACTACCTTTTTTACACGGTGTTCAATCAGTAAGTCAGAACAAGGAGGTGTCTTACCAGTGTGCGAGCAAGGCTCAAGTGTTACATACGCAGTACTTTCACTCAAAACAGATTTATCTTTAACGGAGTTGATTGCATTTACTTCGGCATGTGCTTCACCATATTTTTGATGCCAACCTTCGCCTATTATTCTGTCATTATAAACAATCACACACCCAACCATTGGGTTAGGACTCACTTGCCCTAAGCCATTAGAAGCCAACTCTAGCGCTCTGCGCATGTATGTATGGTCTTTGGTCAAATCTCTGTTTTTTGTGATGTGAATTTTACTAGCTTTGCAATGTTAGCAAACCCTGTCTGATTAACCGCAATGTCAGAAATTATTCCCGATTCTACCAAAAAACTTCTCAAATGGATCATTGAGTATATCCAGATTGAGGAGCCGGAAACGGAAGTTCAAAGTCTTGCTTACATGGTGATCAATCGCTTTTTTAAGATTGATAAATCTGAGATTATTTCTGACCGCTCGATTAACTTAAGCAAAAATGAGGTTAAAGATCTCAAACGGTTTTTAGATCGGATTAACAACAATGAGCCTATTCAATACATTATAGGGGAGGCAGATTTTTTTGGAAGAAAGTTCGATGTGAATCCTGCTGTTCTAATCCCTAGAAAAGAAACAGAGGAGCTGGTCAATCTTATTATCAAGGATTATAAGGATAAGAAAATTAAATTGCTCGATGTCGGCACAGGATCGGGCTGCATTCCGATAACCATTGTAAAAGAATTGAAGTTAAATAAGGCTTTTGCGATAGATTTTGATCCTCGGGTAATTAAAGTGGCACGCCAAAATGCACAAAAGCATAATGTTGAATTAGAGTTTTTGATGATTGATGCATTAAAAGAACCTTTTCCTATGCAGGGTTTAGATGTGATAGTAAGCAATCCGCCCTATGTTTTATATTCCGAAAAGGAGCTGATGAAACCCAATGTGACTAAATACGAGCCGGGTACTGCACTCTATGTTAGTGATGAAAATCCGCTCATATTCTACGAGCGTATTGCAGAACATGCATTGGGATCATTAAAAGAAGATGGCCGATTATACTTTGAGATCAACGAAAAGTTTGGGGATAAGATCAAGTTCATGCTCGAACAGAAAGGCTATAAGAATGTGTCCATCATTCCAGATATCAACGGTAAAGATCGAATTGTAAGGGCATCAAATAGTCTCGCCTAGCCAAAACCCGGGAATAGAAACGGATAGCTCCACTTGTCCATCTTCCTTAACAATCAGCTTACCATTATTGTCCTCCAAATTCTTGAAGTCATTTAGCAAACCCGTGTCAAACAATTTAATTTTCTGACCTGCCTTGAGCCATTTTTTAAAACCAGCATCCTTTACAAAGTACCATTTGTACCCGTGACTGTAAAAAACTATTGTCAGCTTTGGTAGTAATGGTTGGATCTTATCAATTGACGAAGAACTAATGTCAGCGAGTATATTTACTGCTCTGTAATTGGCAGCAGCGAGAAAGTAAAGCACCTGAAGTAATGTTTCTTCATCCTCATTTTTGGATAGGTATTTTACAGGCTCCTGAGCTTGTAAAAATTCTTTGGCTTCTTTCAATTTGCTTTCTGTTCCTACCACCACATCTATTTTAAATGTGGCATCGCCAATCGTTCTTGCCAACTCAGCGTCAATAATCACTGTTGGACTCCACTCTAATAAATTTCCTAAAAGCTCTTTCGGGTAATTTTCAGTAAGTAGTAGTAATGCCGGCTCTTGCTCGTCCCGTACTATATGATGAGAAGACATCAGTCTATAGGATAATTATCAACAATGTTTTGAGAGAATAAGCGGTAGAGTTCTGCCAGTTCCTGATTCTCACTTAAAAACTCCATGTGCTGGTCTAAAGTTTGAAAATCATGCCTTTTGGCAGGCCCTGTTTGGGCATTAGCAGGCCCTAATTCCAATCCTTTATTAATTGTTTCAACAATCAGCGGCTTAAGTATCTCAAAATCCAGTTTCTTGGAATTTAATATTTGCTCTGATAGCATGAGGCAATGATTAGTGAAATTACATGCAAAAACTGCCGCCACATGTAATGCTTTTCTATCCGTACTGCTTACTAGTTGCACATTTTTACTGATGCTTTTTGCAACGGTTAATAAAATCCGTTCAGTATCCTTATCATCTGCCTCTATGCAAATAGGTATTTCTTCAAATTTTACTTTTTTAGACTTACTAAAGGTTTGAAGTGGGTAAAACACGCCTATAGCTTCTGTGGCAGTGTAACCCAATTCACCGAGGGATTGAGCCCCTGAAGTATGAACGACAATCGCATTTTCTGGTAAGGCCAATTCCTGTGCCACTTCAGAAATACAGTCATCAGTAACCGCAAGTATGAATAGCTCTGCTGTACTATCCGAAAAGTCTAAATCTTCTTTAACCTCCGCCTGGTATAAGCGATCTACAAGGGCAATGGCATTTTTTTTTGATCGGCTAAATACTTCTACAATAATGTGTCCAGCATTTTCTAATGCAGGCGCTAAATGCCATGCTACATTTCCCGAACCAATCATTGCAATACGCTTGCCCAAGGCCATTATTCCAACCCTTTTTGTTTCATTTTCTGAAATTCGGAATATCGTCTGTTAATTGCAACAATAAATCCTGCCACCAATACAAGGGTGCCTAGCCATAAAACATTAATCATTGGTTTCTCAAGGGCTTTCATTACCACCCAATTCTTTTGTCGGGTATTGGCTGCTACAGAAAAACTACTGGTTTCCGGGTGTACATTCAGTAACGCTAATCTCAAGCCCAAATCACTGATTTCATCTGGAATCCGACCTACCAGTCCATCTTTAATCAGGAATATAGGTGTAGCTACATATTCCTTTACCTCACCTTGCACTTTAATAAAGGCCTTGATTGCCACATCATCAGGACTTAAGTCTACTCCCTCCACCTTATCTATTCTTCTAACACCTAGCACCTGTGTCACATAATCATTCACAAAGAAATTCTCCTCCATGCCCACTTTAAATTCCTCTGTTTCACTCCAGTCAACATCTTCATTGGGATTTCTTACGGAACTCACATGCGTATACAAATCACTGCCAATACCTCTCTTGATGTCAGGTGAAGCCAACAGCCCGCCCATATCTTCATTAATTTGAGCCCGTGGATATAGAGTAAAGGTTTTACCTGAATTTGATTTATACTCAATCTCATAAAAGGTATTTTCAGGAGCAATTTCTACTGTATCTCCAGCATTAAACAATATTTCTTCACCTTGTTGAACATCCCGCTTTACTGTAACTAAATGTGGGATTGCTGTATTTGTAATATCATTTTTATCGATATATACACCTTCATTTACCTCTTCTACTCGCTCACCTCTATAAGTTAATTCGTAATCGAGCATGGTTTTAGGCTCATTCACAAAAAGGAGTAAATTCTCACTATTAAATTCATTAGAACCTTCTTTAGAGATGAGCATTCCAGTATTGTTTAATGATACCACTTTGGAATACCCAGATGAGAAAAGAATACCAATGAGCATCAGCCCAACACCAATATGAGTAATAGCTCCCCCTGATAATTTAGGCGATGATTTGAAGAGTTGGATCAATATTTTACCATTCGCTACGATGGTAAATACACCTGCCAATAACAGAATTATGTATGAAGGCTCGGCCACATTACCTAATAAAATAATGATAGCACTAAGAATAAGGGTAAGAACCAATGGCCCTGAAAGGCTGTTCTTTAAATCCTTCAATTCAATTTTTTTCCACCAAAAGAATTGGCCTACACCAGAAAGTAGTGCTATCACTACGGCAAACCAGAGTTGGAATTTGCTGTAATATTCGATTTGATTAGCTGGTGGCGCAAAATTTCCGACAGAGCCGAATAGCTCAACAACTTTATTAAATACAGGAATGGAGGTTGGAATCAATACCTGAAACCCCATTAAACACAATGAAAGAGCTCCTATAAATATCCAGAATTCACGTGAATATGTATGTGCTTCTTTCTCACTTGTTGGCACTTCCTTCCATCTATAAATTGCCAGGACAATCGATAATAAAGTAAAGAAAACAAGGTAGATCAGCAGTTGGCCTGAAAGTCCTAAATCCGTGAATGAATGAACAGAAGCATTTCCTAATATTCCACTTCGCGTTAAGAAAGTAGAATACAGAATAAGCACAAAGGATGTTATAACCAACACTATAGCTGATTTCAATGCTGTGCTACTATTCTTGTAGGCAATCATGGTATGAATTGCCGCCACCAAAAACAACCAAGGGACATAAACAGCATTTTCAACTGGATCCCAATTCCAATAACCACCAAAGTTCAAGGTTTCATAAGCCCAATAACCCCCCATTAAAATGCCTATGCCCAATATTGCAGCGGAGAACAATGCCCATGGAAGTGCAGGACGAATCCATTCGGTATATTTCTTTTGCCATAGTCCGGCAATACAATAAGCAAAAGGTATTACTGTGGTAGCAAAACCTAAGAACAAGGTAGGTGGGTGTATTACCATCCAGTAGTTTTGTAGCAATGGGTTTAGTCCAGTGCCATCTTCAGGCACAAAATTAGGTTGACTAGTAAATATTGGCGCATCCAATGCATCTCTCAAAAGAATAAATGGTGAACTACCAAGTTTCAATTCAATTCCAGGTATAACCACGCCCAAAATCATTGAGCTAAGAAAAGCCTGTACCGCTGAGAAAATTGTCATGACTGGTGCTTCCCAGTACTTGTTGGTAAACATGATTACCAATCCTAGCAGCGCATGCCAGAACATCCAAAGTAAAAAGCTTCCTTCCTGGCCTTCCCAGAAGCACGAAATCATATAATGCCCAGGCAACCTTCTGGAAGAATGCGACCAGGCATAATGATATTCGAAGTAATGATTATAGATGATGAAAAACAGGCAAAAAACGATGCCGAAGACTGATATCGCGTGGATATAAAATGAAGTTCGTCCGTTGATCTTCCAACCTTCTGACAATTTAAGATCACCCGGATTAGAGGCCTTATAGAAACTAAAAGCCGCAAAGATTGCACTTATCAGCGCTGTAATTACAAAAAGGTGACCCAAGTCACCTATAAATTCATGAATCATATAAATTTCTTTTCCCTACATTTCAGCATTCACTGTCTCTTCCTGGTACTTTGAAGGACACTTCATTAATATTTTATCAGCAATGAAAAGATCCTGATTATAAGAACCTATTACCACTACTTTTTCAGATCGTTTGAAATCTGGCGGCACAGGTTCATTATAAAATACTTCCTGTTGCTTACCGTTTTCATCTTGCATTATAAAGCGAAATGACAACTTATCCTGAGATGGAAATATTCCTGTCACCTCTCCATTCGCATTCTTCGTTAGCTCACCTACCACATGAATGCTTTTGGTGTTTCCATTGCTCGCCATTTCATAGGCTTTATCAAATGTAACATAGCTGCTGGCATCACCTGCAGTTGAAATAATTATGCCTATGGCTGCCGCAATTAATACTATTGCTATAATGTGTGATCTTTTCATTGTTTATTCTCCAAAGTTTTCTCTACTCTGCTAATTTTTTTGTCAATTACTACCAAATAGCCCAAAGTGCCAATGAGAATGATCATGATAATTCCTGTTAATACATAGATTTTACCATCTTCTCTTAGCTTGTCTGCCATTGGCACCTCCGAATTAGTATAATCAGACTCAGTAACAGGAATTTTATCCTGACTAAATGATAACGATGTTATACACATCAATACTATCAACAACCACTTCTTCATAGAGTTTTGTATTCCAAATTTCTTAATCGTATTCTAATAGTTGCTATCCATACCCCAAGCATAGTCCAGGCTATTACTGCCGGGTAAAAAACCAATCTCAACTTACTATCTAAATCATAGGCATTAAAACCCGGATTCCCACCATTACCCGGATGTAAAGAATCAGTTAGCCTCGGAAGAATGAACAGTAAGGGTATTAAAGCTGCGAAGGCAAAAATGTTATATATCGCACTGATTCGTGCTCTTTGTTCTTCATTTTCTATGGAGCCTCTTAGTATGAAGTAGGCAAAATAGATGAGCAGTCCAATTGCTGATGCGTTTTGCTTTGGATCGCCACTCCACCAGGCACCCCAGGTATATTGCGCCCAAAACATTCCCGTTAATATTCCAAATATTCCAAAAACCACTCCCACATTGGCGAATTCAATGGCCTTTGCGTCTAAAGTTAGATCGTTACTTTTTAAATATCGAATAGAATAAACAACAGAAACCGTTAGAAGAATGATCATGCCAAACCACATAGGCACATGGAAGTACAACGCACGGATGGTCTCATTAAGAATGTTCAATCTGGGAACTTCTAACAATAACCCACCTAAAAACGTGTAGAGTAATAAAATAATGGTGACTATTTTCCACCAATATTGACGCATAATTCAGTGCTTTTTTATGTGCGCCAAAGATACGGGAATAACAAATAAGATACCGCCCCAACTATTAGATTAATTGCCAATAAGGTTACAAGTTCATCTGCACTAGCCGACCATTCTAAGCCATCCATCGCATTTTTAGACACTTTGATAACCATCAGCAATATTGGAAGAAGAATGGGAAAGCCCAGTATGGCCATTAGCGTTTGATTGCTCCCCGCCTTAGACGCAATGGCGGATATTAAAGTAAGTGTTGAAGAAAAGCCAATAGAAGCCAAAAATAAATTGATCAGGAAAAGCGTTTGATCTTGAACAGGATTACCTAAGATGAGGGAATAAAAAACAAAGCCTACAAACGACATTAGCAACAAAAGGAATGCATTATACAATACTCTGGCAATAATTAAAGCTTGCGGGCTAATAATGGTGTAGTAATACAGTTGCCTTTCGGATTTTTCACCCATAAAACTCTTAGCTACGGCATTCACTGAAGCAAATAGCATGATAATCCAGAATAAGGCATTCCAGGTAATTGGCGTTAATTGATTGGTTCGCACATTAAAACTGAGATAACAGATAAAAATGGTACAAACGAGGTATAACAGAATTCCGTTCAGCGCATATCTATTGCGCCATTCCTGTTTGAATTCTTTCTTTATAAATTGATATACCAAGTGATTAGGCTTTCTTTCTCACAATTTTATCAAAAAACGAACTATTTTAATGCCTTAAATACATTATTGTTAGTTTTGCGGAAAATCTACTCATGGGTAAAAAGGTTATAGTTACAGGTGGTGCAGGATTCATCGGTTCAAATTTAGTAGAAGCTCTACTCAATGATCCGAGAATTGATCATGTGCGGGTAATTGATAACCTGTCGAACGGGAATTATAGTAATATTGAAGAGTTTGTGGGGCACAAGAAATTTGACTTTCAGAACGCTGATATCCGTGATTATGAAAAAATGATTGAGTTGACTAAGGGATATGATGTCATCTCACATCAGGCTGCTTTAGGCTCGGTGCCCAGATCAATCGAAAATCCCATGCTCACAACAGAAGTGAATATTGACGGAACAGTAAATATTCTTCATGCAGCTGTTGTCAACAAGATCGATCGTGTACTAATAGCCTGTTCATCTAGCACCTATGGTGATAGCCCTACACTACCAAAAAAAGAAGATGTGATTGGCAACCCGCTTAGCCCATATGCTATTACTAAATTTGCTATTGAGCAATATGCATCTGTTTTTAAGAAGACTTATGACCTGGATTTTATTGGCTTCAGATATTTTAATGTATTCGGCCCTAAACAAAGTCCAGACAATCCATACGCAGCTGTCATTCCAATATTTTGTAAAGCATTCTTAGAAGAAAAGAGCCCAACCATTAATGGAGATGGAGTTACTTCAAGGGATTTTACTTATGTGACAAATGCAGTTCAAGCAAATGTACTTGGAATATTTACAGAAGATGAGAAGGCACTGAATCAAATTTATAATGTTGCCTGTGGGGAACAAACATCATTAAATGAAATGGTAGATATTCTAAAGGATGTTTCGAAAAAAGATATCGAGGCCCAATATGGTCCAGAGCGTAAAGGAGATGTAAAACATTCTAAAGCTGATATTTCAAAAATAAAATCCTTACTTGGTTACGTTCCGGAAGTCTACTTTAAGAATGGATTAGAAAAAGTATATAATTGGTATAAGACAACTTACAAACTTTCAGACATTGGATAAAATAGCAGTTATTGGTTTAGGATATGTAGGATTGCCCCTTGCAGTAGAATTTGGCAAAGTACTGCCAACTGTTGGTTTTGATATTAATCAAAAGAGAATTGGTGAACTAAAAGAAGGTAATGATTTTACCAAAGAGGTAGAAAAGCCTGAGTTACAAAGTTCCAAGAACCTAACCTTCACTTACCAAACATCAGATATTTCTGATGCCAATATTTATATTGTCACAGTCCCTACACCCATTGACAATCATAACAATCCTGATCTTACGCCTTTGATTAAGGCCAGCGAAACGGTGGGTAAACTACTTTCTAAAAATGATATTGTTATTTACGAATCAACCGTATTCCCTGGGTGTACTGAAGAAGTATGTTTGCCAATTCTTGAGGAGCATAGCGGTTTGAAGTTCAATATTGACTTTTTCTGTGGTTATTCTCCCGAAAGGATTAATCCAGGTGATAAAGAACATAGACTCCCGTCAATAAAGAAAGTGACTAGTGGTAGTACAGTTGAAATCGCAAACAAAGTTGATGACCTTTATAAAAAGATAATTACTGCAGGTACGTTTAAAGCATCAAGCATTAAAGTTGCTGAAGCAGCCAAGGTGATTGAGAACTCCCAAAGAGATTTAAATATTGCTTTCGTGAATGAATTGGCAATGATATTTGATAGAGTGGGAATTGATACTCATGAAGTATTAGAAGCTGCAGGGACAAAATGGAATTTCTTGCCTTTCAAACCAGGCCTCGTTGGTGGGCATTGTATAGGTGTAGATCCATACTATCTTACCTATAAAGCAGAAAGTCTGGGGTATAACCCACAAGTGATATTGGCTGGTAGAAGAATAAATGATAACATGGGAATGTACGTGGCTAATAAAGTCATCAAACTCATGTCCAACAATGGTAATCCGATAAGCAATAGCAGAATATTAATACTAGGAATTACCTTTAAAGAAAACTGCCCCGATATTCGAAATAGTCGTGTGATAGATGTTATTGAAGAACTGGAGGACTTTGGTGCAAATATCGAAGTATATGATCCGGAAGCAGATAAAGATGAAGTAAAACACGAATATGGAATTGAATTGTTGGATTCAATTGAAGGAAGGTATAATGCCATCATTCTTGCAGTGGGTCATATGCAATTTAAAGACATGGATCTAAAGAAACATACGGATGAAAAATCTGTAGTATATGATGTAAAAGCATATTTAGAACCCTCAATGATAACAGCCAGATTATAATGAATTATATTCTAGTAACAGGTGGAGCAGGTTATATTGGATCACATACATGTGTAGAACTCATTGAAGCAGGATTTAATCCAATAATCGTTGATAACTTCAGTAATTCAGAAAAATTTGTAATTGATAGAATTGAAGAAATAACAGGCAAAAAACCAATTCTTTTGGAGGGTGATTGTGGGAATAATCCATGGCTTACCGATGCAACTAAAAAATATAAAATTGATGGCTGCATTCACTTTGCAGCATTTAAGGCTGTAGGAGAGTCAACTAAAGAACCATTAAAATATTTCGAAAATAATATAGGTTCAACCTTATCCATACTTAAATGGATGAAAACATCAGGCTGTAAAAACTTAGTTTTTTCTAGTTCATGCACTGTATATGGACAGCCAGATATTCTTCCTGTCACTGAGCAATCACCGAAAAAACCTGCTGAATCACCCTATGGAAGAACAAAACAGATGTGTGAAGATATTATCGAGGACTATTACAAATCTGATAAGAATATTAAGGCTTTGGCTCTCAGATATTTTAATCCTATTGGTGCTCACCCCAGTGCATTAATTGGCGAATTACCATTAGGTGTTCCTAACAACTTAGTGCCATTTATCACACAAACTGCAGCTGGTATTCGAGAAAAACTCACTGTATTTGGTAATGATTATGACACGCCTGACGGTACTTGTATTCGTGATTATATTCATGTGGTTGATTTGGCATTAGCTCATGTTTCTGCAATTCAATTTTTGATTAACAAAGATGAAAGTTTGGTTGACTTCATTAATGTAGGCACAGGAGTTGGAAATTCTGTCCTTGAAGTAATAAACACATTTGAACAGGTGAATGGAGTTCAGCTTAATTATGAAATTGGAGAAAGAAGGTCTGGTGATATTGAAAAAGTATATGCTGATGCTAGTTATATAAATAAAATATTATGTTGGGCAACTAGAAAATCATTAGAACAGGCATTGGAAGATGCGTGGAGGTGGCAAAAAGCCATAAACAAAAGGGCTTATAAAATTTAATTATAACTTTGTGAACAGTATGAAAGGAATAGTACTTGCAGGAGGATCTGGAACACGACTTTACCCTGTAACTAAGGGAGTTTCCAAGCAAATACTGCCGGTTTATGATAAACCCATGATTTACTACCCCATCTCAGTATTGATGATGGCAGGTATAAAAGATATCCTCATTATTTCTACTCCAGATGACATCGGTACATTTGAAAAATTATTAGGAGATGGATCTGATTTAGGAATAAAATTCTCGTATGTGATACAGCCTAACCCTGAGGGTCTGGCCCAGGCATTTATATTAGGAGAAGATTTTATTGGTAACGATAGTGTATGTTTGGTTTTAGGTGACAATATATTCTACGGCTACAAT
>NZ_JAVJUY010000156.1:0-4007 GCF_040220315.1 Fulvivirga sp. | reverse complement strand
CCAATTGATACCAAAGACTATCCAACTAAAGCCGAAAGACCAAAATACAGTGTATTAGATAAAAGAAAGATAAAAACTGCAATTAATTTAGAAATCCCAGAATGGAATGTCTCATTAAAAACATATTTGTCAAATGAAAACTAAAGTTCCAACAATTGTTTTCTGTGCCACTAGACAAAAAGACATTTCTGAAGCCGAGATTTCAATTAATTCAATTCGAGAAATATACCCTGATATTGAAATAATTTTGTTCACAAATATTGAATCTTACACCAACCCAAGAGTTAATTCTGTTCATATACTAAAAAATCAACAAAATAATTTCCTTGATAAAATATCTACCTTACTTGAAGTTAAAAGAAAACGAATTTTATTTTTAGATGGAGACACTTTTTTAATAAAAAATATAGATGAACTATTTGCCCTTCTCAATAATTTTGATTTGGCAGTTGCGCACGCTCCTAATCGCTGGACATTTAAGATCAATGAAGTACCTGATTCTTTTCCTGAATTTAATACTGGTGTTTTACTTTTGAACAAAAATTATAAAATAAGGCGCCTATTAAAAAATTGGTACAATGACTATAAGAAATATTTGGATCAGAAAGTTGACTTCCCATCTAAAGATCAACCTTCTTTTAGAAAATGTTTATTCCTTTCAAAAATTAGATTTAGTGTTTTAACACCTGAGTATAACTGTAGATTCACAATGGGAGCCATGGTTAGTCACAATGTGAAACTGTTACATGGAAGAACAAACGATTTTAGTAAAATAAAAAAAAGTATTAATGACGCACCAATTAATCAATGGAGTGACGAACCAAAATTAAGATGGATTAAATATGAATAGAATGAAAAATATACTAATAACAGGCGGAGCAGGATTCATAGGCTCACATGTTGTCAGATTATTTGTAAACAAATATCCAGATTACAATATCATCAATCTTGATTTGCTGACATATGCAGGTAATCTTGAAAACATAAAAGACATTGAAAATGCCGGTAATTACAAATTTATTAAAGGGGATATCTGTGATGCTGAATTGGTTGATAAGATATTTGTTGAAGAGAAAATAACTGACGTAATACACTTAGCTGCCGAATCACATGTCGATAGATCTATTAACGATCCATTAAGTTTTGTAAGAACCAATGTTTTTGGAACTGTTACCTTACTTAATGCAGCTGTAAAAGCATGGAAGAATGATATTGACAATCATATTTTCTATCATGTTTCTACTGATGAAGTATATGGTTCGTTAGGAGAGTCAGGCTTCTTTTTAGAAACAACACCGTATGACCCCCAGTCACCCTATTCCGCATCAAAAGCAAGTTCAGATCATTTTGTAAGAGCCTGGGCCAATACCTATGGTTTGCAAATTAAAATTTCAAACTGCTCTAATAATTATGGGCCAAATCAGTTTCCAGAAAAGTTGTTGCCCTTAATGATTAACAATATTCAGAATAATAAGCCTCTTCCAGTTTATGGGAAAGGTGAGAATATTCGTGATTGGCTCTATGTAGTTGATCATGCCAGAGCTATTGATGATATTTTTCATATAGGAAAAATAGGAGAAACTTATAATGTTGGTGGTTTCAATGAATGGAAAAATATTGACATTGTTCACCTATTGTGTAAGCTTATGGATAAAAAACTAGGACGCAAAGATGGAGAATCTGCAAAGCTAATAACCTATGTGACGGATAGAGCTGGTCATGATCATAGGTATGCCATTGATGCTACTAAAATTAAAAATGAATTAGGTTGGGAGCCAACACTGCAATTTGAAGAAGGCATGAAAAAGACTGTAGATTGGTATTTAAAGAATGAGGATTGGTTAAGTCATGTAACTTCGGGTGAGTATAAAACCTATTACCTTAAGAATTATGAATGCCAAAGTTGAAATCGACAAGCAAATAGGTGACTATTGGTCAAAAAAGAAAACATCAAGAAATAGGTGGTGGTTTGACCCTCGAATTATACAATATATTAATTATTTAGTTTGTGGTGAACGACTTAATGGTAGGTCAGAAGGGATCATTTCGAAACTAAGGAAAATTGGACCTTTTGAAAAAGGAATTTCTGTTGGCTGTGGTGTAGCTTCTAAAGAGCTTAGGTTATTGAGAAAAGGAATTGTAAACCATTTCGATTTATACGAGTTATCAGAAGAACGTATTAAAAAAGGGCAGATAAATGCAAAAAAGAATAATCTCCATGCCAAAGTTAATTTTAATCAAGGAGATGTTTTTTCATCTGATCAAGTCAAGGATAATTCGTATGATTTTGTTCATTGGAATTCCTCTTTGCATCATATGTTTGATGTGGACTCAGCCTTAACTTGGAGCAAAAGAAAATTAAAGACTGGTGGTGTATTATATTTAGAAGAATATACAGGTCCGAACAGGTTGCAGTATACGGATGAAATGTTGCAATTAGCCAATTCAATAAGAAGAGCCCTTCCAGAACGACTTTTCTTAAAGGAAGATGGTGAAAAGTATGCAATAGAAACAGGCAGGATTAATAAAGAAAAGTTAATTGAAATGGACCCTTCGGAAGCTCCTGACTCCGAAAATATTATCCCATCACTGTTGAAGCACTTTCCTCAAGCTGAAGTATTTCCAGAAGGAGGACTCGTATATAATATATCACTTAAAGGACTTTATGATAATCTACAGAAAGAAAGTGAAGAATATGTTCAAACGTTGATGATAGCTGATGAACTAGCCATCAAGCTAGGATTTTCACTAAGACATTCGGCAATTGCTCAAAAATCTAAATGATCATCGTAATTTCTCTATTTTTAGTCTCATTTTTTCTATCGCCTCAAATCGGGGATTTATTTCTTTAGCCTGCTTTAAAAGATCAAGGCTACTTTCGTAATTTTTAGACATAAATTCTCTTCTAGCTCGATCAAAGTAATCGCCTTCTTCTTTCACCTTTACGACACCATCTTCAAATAAAGGGATATAATTTTTTTCTCGATATTCGTTTACTACTTTTATAACATAGTTGAATGTATTTTTCGACTCCAGCGAGCTTGATAAGTTTCTATAAGACAAGTCATAGTTAAAATAACTGAAGAAGTCATTCAGCTCTTCATAGAGTTCATTATACTCAGTCTCCGACATGAATTTCAGATAATCATTGTATTTACCAGATCTTTTAGTTCTTTTAAATTTATTTTCAACTTCCACTTCTTGGTTTAAATTGAAGCTCAAGTAATTGTTAATCATATCTAATTCTCCATCTACAAAGTCTTCGTATTTTAAATGGAGAAATTGTGAGCCAAAAGCTTTGGCTAGCTGCAGAATGGATTTAGACTGATTCTTTACAACTTTAATAAGAGAAGGCCTTTTTGTTATTTTTACATATAAACTATCCAATTCAATTATTGATGGCGGCCTTCTATCATTAGTTATTGACTTTAAATAATCAATATACTCTTGCATGTTACGGTCATCTGAGAATCCATCACCGTTATATGGCAAATAAAGTAAGTAGCTAACTATTCGGTCGAGAGGGTTTCTCACTAGTAATATCAGCTTATCATAATGATGAAAAAACTCTTGATCAGTATTCCATCTATTAGCATAAACTGACTTAACTATTAAATCATCTTCTTTATAGTTGATCTGCTTCAAATTTGCTGGCTCAAAGAATTGTTTTAAGTCTTTCTTATAAGCATTAATAATTGAATACATTAATGCAGTCGTCCCACTTTTTCCTAATGAATAAATCAATATTTTCATCTAACTATTTTATATCATTAACCAAAGAGACTAGCGCCTCTGCACGTACTTTAAAAGAAAATTGCTCTTCAATAAAACTGAATGATTTTTCTGACAATCTCTTCACCTCATCATAGTTAAGGAGAACTTTTTCAAGGCATTTTGCCATTTCATCTTTACTTGAATAATACAGTATCTCGCTTGGAAATATTTTTTCTAATTCGTCATGATGGTCAGAAATAATAGGTGTGCCACAAGCCATGGCATCAAATATT
>NZ_JAVJUY010000155.1:0-12328 GCF_040220315.1 Fulvivirga sp. | reverse complement strand
CAAAAAGTTGATCTCAATATTCCATTAGGCACTTTAACTCTTGTAACAGGTGTTAGCGGTAGCGGTAAATCTACACTTATTCATGATACGCTCTTTCCTATTTTAAACCAGCACTTTTATAGATCAAGGCAAGAACCTCTGGGCTATAAAAAAATTGACGGACTGAAGGAACTAGATAAGGTAATTGAAGTAGATCAATCGCCTATAGGAAGGACACCACGTTCCAATCCGGCAACGTATACCGGAGTTTTTACAGACATCAGAGCTCTATTCTCTGAATTACCCGAGGCAAAGATAAGGGGCTATAAACCGGGTAGATTTTCTTTTAATGTAAAGGGCGGAAGATGCGAAACTTGTGAAGGTGCCGGATTGCGACTCATTGAAATGGATTTCTTGCCAGACGTTCATGTACCTTGCGAAACCTGCAAAGCCAAGCGATATAATAGAGAAACATTGGAAGTACGCTTCAAAGGCAAGTCTATTTCTGATGTGTTGGAAATGACGGTAGAAGAAGCAGTGGAGTTTTTTGAAAATCAGCCAAAGATACTTCGCAAGATTAAAACACTGCATGATGTTGGCCTCGGATATATCTCGTTAGGACAGCATGCAACCACACTGTCTGGAGGTGAGGCGCAACGTGTGAAATTGGCAACAGAACTCTCTAAAAAAGATACAGGCAAAACCATGTATATTTTGGATGAACCTACAACAGGCTTGCACTTTCAGGACATTCAACATTTGCTTGATGTGCTTTATCAGTTAGTTGATAAAGGAAATACTGTTCTGATTATTGAACATAACTTAGATGTAATCAAAGTAGCAGATTATATCATTGACCTGGGCCCTGAAGGCGGATCAGGTGGTGGAGAGATAGTTTGCAGCGGCTCACCAGAGGAGATAATTAAAAATAAAAAAAGTTACACAGCTAAGTATTTGGCGCCCGAATTGGCAAAAAAATAGACCGTTCATCCTTTAGGCGTCTTTCACTTTTCAAAAATTAATTTAGATTTCAGAGTCGGGTTAATTTTTTAAGTGATGAACAGAGTTGTTTTTTTCTCTTCAATTTCCATTCTTTTTTGGTGCTTTAATATCTCTATAGCACAGTTATCTGGGGATTCTTTTACTTCGGCAAAAGCCAGTAATACAGCCAACTGGGTATTTACCTATTCAGAAGCACCGGGCTTTGCTTCCTTAAATAAGGATGGTGAAATCACAGGTGTTTGCATAGATATTATGGACTACTTCAAAAGATATGTAGAGGAAAAACATGGCATTACTGTTACTATTAAGTTCGTAACAAAAGATGCAAACGACTTTACTAAGTTTTTAGCAAGTGTAAAAAACGCTGAAGGAGGGGTTTTTGGGTTGAGCAATACCACCATTACCGAGGCGCGTAAACCCACTTACAATTTTAGCCCTCCTTACATCACAAACATCGGAATGATTTTGTCAAACAATAATGTTCCTACGTTGGTAGACCTGCCTAATATAGCCGAAAGGTTTAAAGGCATGTCTGCTGTTACTGTTAAAAACACCACCAATGAAGACCGCATTTTAGAGATTAAGAAGCAGTACTTCCCTTCATTAAAAATTGAATACGTGCCCAGCTTTGCTCAGACCATGCAAATTATTGCGAAGGATAGTAAGAAATTTGCCAATGTTGATTTTACATATTACTTCGAAGCAATACAAAATAGGAAGCCAATTAAGCGGCACCCAGGGGGCGATGATAAGACAGAACAGTTTGGGATAATAATGCCTAAATCTAATGACTGGTCGCCTTTATTAGATGAGTTCATGAGTTCAGGTTTTTTACAAAGTGCGGAGTACAAACAAATTATATCTGCCAATCTGGGGCAGGCGGCCATGAAGTTTTTTGAGTCGTTGAAATAGGCCAAAAAAAGAAATGGTTCGAAAGAAAAAGCCGCAAACAGCGGCTTTTTCAATCAAACCAAAACCTTAAAACTCATCAACTATGAATTTGCGATTGTATAGGTATAATCAATATTTAATTAAAAGAGTTCCCCTCTTAAATTAAATACCAATTGTTGGTGTTAACTATGCACTGAGACTTAACTTCGCACCAGCAAAAATACACTGGCATTATGGTTAGAATTCCAAAGAGCGATAACCCTAGAATAGTAATAATTGGCGGAGGTTTTGCCGGTATTAAACTTGTTAAAAAACTTAAAAACCTCCCAGTTCAAATTGTTCTTTTCGATCGTAATAATTATCACACGTTTCAGCCGCTGCTTTATCAGGTAGCAACAGCAGGCCTCGAACCCGATTCTATAGCTGACCCTCTCAGAAAACAGCTGGAGCCGGTCAAGAATTTCTTTTTCAGAATGGCTGAAGTATATTCAGTCGATTCATCTACGAATTCGATTCAAACTGAAATAGGTGAACTGAGTTATGATTACCTTGTTATTGCTACCGGTTCCAAAACCAATTATTTTGGGAATGAGTCCATTATGGATCATGCATTTCCATTAAAGCAGATACCGCAGGCTCTGGATTTACGAAGCCATATTCTACAAAACTTTGAATCGGCCACCATCAGCGATGATGAAAAGGAAAAGACATCGCGAATGAACATCGCCATTGTGGGGGGTGGGCCAACAGGGGTTGAAGTAGCCGGTGCTTTGGGTGAGTTGAAGAAAAGCATTTTGCCAAAAGACTATCCTGAGCTGGATTTTAAAAACATGAACATCACACTTTTAGAAGGCACATCCAGGCTGTTAAATGGAATGTCTGAAAGTGCATCGAACAGGGCAATTAAATATTTAAAGAAATTCGATGTTCATGTGAAGTTAAATACATTGGTAACAACATATGATGGGCATAAAGCTCATCTTGACAATGGTGAGACAATTGAAACGCATACACTTATTTGGGCAGCAGGAGTGCAAGGTAATTACCCTGCAGGTTTGCCGGAAGAGTCAATATACAAAAGTCGATTGAAGGTTGATCGAACAAATAAGCTTATAGGGACAGAGAATATTTATGCCATAGGTGACATTGCTACTATGACCACAGATGAGTATCCCAGTGGACATCCCATGCTTGCCCAGGTGGCAATACAGCAAGGCAGGTTGCTTGCAGAAAACTTTAAAAGATTACTTCAAGGAAAGGAACCCAAACCCTTTGAATACAACGACAAAGGATCGATGGCTACTATTGGAAGAAATAAGGCAGTGGCAGATTTACCTGGTAATATTCGTTTAGGTGGCCTAATTGCCTGGTTGCTTTGGATGTTCGTTCACCTAATTTCAATCATTGGATTTAGAAATAAAATTATTGTATTTAGTAATTGGGTGTGGAATTACTTTACCTATGATAAAGGCACACGATTAATTATTAGAAGGTTTGTGCCTAAAAAACTGAAGATTAAGAATGAAGCCGTTTAACACTCAATACATCGTAGCAACATTGATGTTAGCTTTTTCTTTATATCAGCTTACATTACCCGATTATTGGGAGTTTAGCCTTTATTGTTCAGCTGGTCTGGCGTTTTTAGTGATGGGGTTAATTAAAAATAACGCTTTCCCTCAATACAAAAAGTTGTTGACCATTCTTTCATGGGGGTTAATTTTCCTTGCCGCATTTTTATTACTGTTTCTAGCCAGAACAGATGTTTAATGCCCCTTAAGCCATAAATACTTCCATTGGTAACATTTTATATTCTTTGAAATCCAGAATTGGTAATTTTAAGTATCATTTTCGGATTTAACTCTTGAATAAGCTCAAACTATATTGGTCTTTACAGATAGGTGGCTGGCTCATGTTTGCCATAGTACAGATTTTGGGCTTTTTACTTTTAGGAGATGTGAGGCTTTCACTTTCCCAGATTATGTTCTGGTTTTTAGAGGCGGGGTTGTTTTTAGTTACAACTCATTTATTCAGGTCTTTTATCATCAGGCGTAAATGGCTGGACTACAATATGTCTAAGCTAATACCAAGGGTAATACTCGCTGTTTTAATATTAGCAGTCCTAGTTTATATTCTTAGAATGGCCATTGCCATGCCACTAAATATGTACAATCCTAATGTGGCTTGGAGATTCGTTAATTTCTTGGGCTTGTCAGCAGTTTATGCACTAATCTTCTTTCTGTGGTCTGTGCTTTACTTTATTTACCATTATTTTGAGCGTTATAATACATCATTAAAGCACGAGGCAGCTATGAATGAGATAGAGCTAAACAATCTCAAATCTCAATTAAACCCCCACTTTATTTTTAATGCCCTAAATAGCATTCGAGCATTAGTAGATGAAAACCCAAAAAAATCGAAAAACTCCATTACACAGCTTTCAAATATCCTTCGAAATTCATTAGTAACAGATAAAAAGAAGCTCACTTCCTTTAATGAGGAATTAAAAATAGTAAAAGATTACCTGGGCTTGGAAACCATACGCTTTGAGGAAAGGCTTAAAACCACTTTTGATATACATCCTGATTCAAACATGTTTCAAGTACCACCTCTAATGCTTCAAACGCTAGTAGAAAACGGGGTAAAGCATGGTATTTCAAAACTCAAAGAAGGGGGTTTCGTTCACTTAAAAACCTTTGTAACAGATCATGAATTTGTTGTTCAGATTAGAAACAGTGGCACTTATAAACTTAATGGTGTATCACGAAATAAGCCTGGTCTGGGATTGAAAAACACACGTCACAGGTTAGAGCTATTGTATGGTGACAAGGCTAGCGTGAAAATTAATAATGAATCAAAGAATATTGTTTTAACAGAACTTATAATACCTAATACTTATGAGAGCATTAATAATTGATGATGAGCGTTTAGCCAGAAAGGAACTTCACTCATTGCTATCTGATCATGCAGATATTAAAATCATAGGCGAAGCGGCTAATGCCGATGAGGCGTTGGAACTGATTAACAACGAAAACCCCGACTTACTTTTTTTGGATATACAGATGCCTGGAAAAACAGGTTTTGAATTGCTTGAAATGTTAGATGACGTTCCTCAGGTAATTTTTACTACTGCTTATGATGAATATGCCCTAAAAGCATTTGAAGTTAATGCACTCGATTATGTATTAAAGCCTATTCAGCCTGAAAGACTGGCAGAAAGTCTAAAGAAGCTTAAAAAGGTTGAAGAGGCAGAAAAAGCAAAAGCACAAAGTGGTAAGTTGGGTATCGATGATCAGGTGTTTGTGAAGGATGGCGACAGATGTTGGTTTGTGAGCCTTTCTAATGTCAGGGTTTTTGAATCAGATGGGAATTACATAAAAGTATATTTTGACAATAACCGGCCCATGATTCATAAATCTTTAAATGCATTAGATGAAAAGCTGGATCCTAAACACTTTTTTAGGGCGAGTAGAAAACATATCATCAACCTAAGCTGGGTAGAAAGTATAGAACCCTGGTTTAATGGTGGTTTAATGGTAAAACTAAAAGGGGGCGATAAGGTAGAAGTAAGTAGAAGGCAAGCAGCTAAGTTCAAAGACAGAATGAGTCTTTAACTCGATTGAGATTGTTGTTTTACTAGTTCAATTAGTTCGGCTTCAACATTCCAGTCTTTGGCAAGCTTTAGCATGGCCGTAGCCTCAAGTTCGGTTACATAACCTTTTAAGTTGTTGGCTTGCCACACCATATCAATGTACATTACACGTTTTTCTTTCGAATAATCACCAACTACGTCATTCAGGTATTCTCTGGCTCGGTCGAAAGAATTAAAGTAATCTTTGGCTATGAACTCATTGGCCCATTTTAACTCTTTATGACCGTTAAGCTCATCAGCGGTTTCTTCCAAATTTTGGCGTTCATCATCATCTAATCCATGATAATGGAAAATTACAGATTTTAAGAGCAGGTAAGCCTTTTTTTCTTCGCTGGTCATAGTTTAAGAAATACAAAAAAATGAATTATTATGATAAATACTAACATAATTCAAGTTTATAAATTACTGGTCTGCTAGGAGTAGCATCCAGTACAATATTAAGCGTTTGTAAATTCAATAGGTATAATCCATCATTGATATTGTTATCAACGTAAATTAATTCTGTGATGGTGCAAGCTTCTCTTTTTGTTTCATTCATGCCCCAAAAAGATTTATGTGCTTCAAGCTTACCGCCATCAATCTCTTTGTCTACTGAAGGTAAATCAACCAATAAATGCTTTACTCCTTCATCGTTTAACTTTTTGGTTATTCCAGCTTCTAAGTAAGGGGGGTTAGTGCCGGAGTACTTTCTTATTAATTTGTTCTTGCTATTAGGCAATGTTCTAATAATGACTGCTTCAGTCAAATGCTGCCTTTTCTTGTTAAAGGCATCCAAAGTAAGTGCTTCATCACCATTTGTCAACGCTTCAGGCTCAAGCGTTATTAATTCAGCAATGCAATGATGAGATTTGTGCAGGTGGTGTATTGTAGCATTCTCATTACGCGAAATATGCCCATACGTTTCGGTATGTGTACCATTACCATGGGGTATTAAGGTTATTTGCTTATGATTAACACTTCCACCTTGCTTTACATCACCAATAAAATCACCAGATTTAATTACTTCAAATCGCACGTCAGCCGCCCAATAACATGACGGATTTCTTGCACCATCATTAATCGGAATAGAAATGTCAATGGGTTCAGATAAATCAGCCCGATACGATAGGTCCTTGTATTTCAAATTAATAATCATCGTCATTATTAATAATAAATAAATCTTCAGTAATCTGGTCAGCAACAAGTTTCCCCTCCTGCGTCAGATATATTTTATTATCCTTTCTAATTAGCCTATTTGTTGATACTAAGTGTTCAATATAATTAAAATCTAACCGCTCAGTTAAATTAAACCTGTCAAGGTCTACACCCCACTTAGTTCGTAATGATGTTAATAAGTAATCATTGGCTTTATCAATATCGGATAGTCTTTCAATAAAAGCCGGCAGCACTCCTTCTTCAATGGCTTTTATATATTTTAGATTATTAGAAATATTACGCTGCCTGGAAACCAGATTATATGAATGCGCACTTGGTCCAACTCCAAGATAAGGTTTTTGTCTCCAGTAAGATGAATTATGTAGTGATTCAAATCCTGGTAAGCAAAAATTTGAAATTTCATAATGCTCATAACCAGATTTGGTTAGTTCAGAAACGAGTATTTCAAATTGCTCAGCAGCAAAATCTTCACTTACAGGTTTCAGTTTCCCTTTCTTCGCCCAATTTCCAAATGCAGTGTTTGGCTCAATGGTTAAACAATATGCAGATATGTGTTGCGGAGCATAAGACAATAGTCTTTTAATATCATTTCGCCATTGATCATGATTTCTATCGGGTATGCCATAAATAAGATCAACACTTACATTGCTAAATTTGCTCGCATTAATTTCTTCAAGAACTTTAATTGATTCTTTACTGGTATGCGCTCGATTTAAAAACTTAAGCACATCATCATCAAATGATTGCATCCCAATGCTAAGCCGATTAACCCCGGCATTCGCTAGCAGTGTCAACTGTTCACTAGATAAGTCATCCGGGTTTGCCTCCAAGGTTATTTCTTTACAATGGGTGGTATCGAAAGAGGAATGGATAACTTCAAGAATAGATTGTAGTTCCTTATCATTTAACATAGATGGGGTTCCTCCTCCAAAATAAATGGTTTCAATTGGCTCGGTTAAGTATTTCTTTTGTAATACAATTTCCTTAAGAATTGAATTTACCATCTGCGTTTGCTGGCTTTGATTTGTACTGAAATGAAAATCGCAGTAGTGGCAAGCTTGTTTACAAAAAGGAATATGAACGTATATACCAGCCAATTTTTTATCTTTAATCGCACTTAAAGTTAGCGGATTTCTTGAGGCGTTTTACAGTAATCATCTTTTTCCTATTATCTTATTTCAGCTTACCAGTTTATGGGCAGGTAGTAAGAACGTTCGTTAAATCCGATAGTTTGATTCTAGCAAATTATGGAAAGGATTTTCTCAAAATTAGGCAAGACTCATCGGGGTTGGCCAGATTGTCACAAGATGTACTGAATGAACTATATGGTAAAGGGTATTTAGAGGCTGCCTTTAAAATTTTTAATAAAGACTCTATTTATGCTATTCACTGGGTAGTAGGCGAAAAATATCAATGGGCTACTCTTAGCCCTGGCAATGTTCCGGAATATATGTTGAGTAAAATCGGGTATCGAACTAAACTTTATTCCAATGAACCCTTTAATCCAGATCAGTTATCCAAGCTCTTGAACAGCATTATTAAGGAGTCTGAAAATAATGGGCGACCCTTTGCGTCTATTAAATTAGATTCCTTATCCATCATAGATGAAACTTTCTATGCTACCTTAAATTACGATTCAGGCCCGGAGATTCTATTTGATGACATGAGCATCTTAGGTACAACTAAAGTGAAGCAAAAGTGGCTAGCAAGCCACTTAGCTATCAGATCAGACCAGGCATATAATCAAAAGTTAGTGGATAAGATTCCAGCAACCATAGAGCAATTAAATTATGTTAGCCTAATGGGTATTCCTACTGTTATATTTAAGAACTCCCGGGCAGAAGTAGTAATAGAATTGGCGGATAATCAAGCTAACTCCATAGACGGGATTGTTGGTTTTCTGCCCAACGAACAAGAAGATGGCAAACTACTGGTTACTGGGCAGGTGTACCTTGGGCTTAGCAATCTGTTTAATTCAGGAAAATCCCTGAACCTGGAGTGGCAAAGTCTGAGGCCAAGAACGCAGTTACTCGATCTCCAATACCGGCACCCTAACGTCTTTAGATCTAATTTCGATTTCAAGGGCAACTTTTATCTGTTTAAAGAAGATTCCATTTTCCTTAATAGATCAACTCAACTTACCATTAGTTACAACAACTATCGAAGTGAGTTAGGAGCATTTTACAGGAATAATAGTTCAACAACCCTTACAACTAATACAGAGGTTGAGAACATCAATGACTTAAAAGTAAATTACTATGGTTTGACCTATGCATATCGTTTTAACAGCACCTTTAATACGGCTAAAACAGGCTTATTCATTTATGGTGAAGGTGCTATTGGTAACAAGGAAATAGAAAGGATTACGCTTAGTACATCAACACAGTATGCACTAAAGGCAGATATTAAGGCACAAATACAAATTTCTAAAGTATTTTCAGTTTATAATGGCCTAATGGCGGGGCAGTTAATCAACAATGATTTGCTAAGGAATGACTTGTTTCGTTTAGGGGGCTTAAAATCAATTAGAGGATTCAATGAGAACTTTTTCTTCGCAGAAAAATACTTTATTAATAAAACTGAGTTGAGGCTTTACTATCAACCAAACTCTTATCTGTTTCTTTTCTATGATCAAGGAGTTCTAGATTACGAATTGACAGGCGAGCAATATAATGACAGTCCGTTGGGTATAGGAGGAGGAATTGCACTCAAACTTAAGGGCGGGTTGTTGAATCTCGCTTACGGCCTGGGTAAATCAAACGATCAGGACTTTGATACCAGATTGTCTAAATTTCATTTCGGATATATTGCTAGATTCTGATACCTTCGAGTTCAAATGTATAAAAAGCTTTATTTATTTATTCTGGCCTCCATGCTCTGCGTCTCATCCACAGCTCAGGTTGATACTGTGGCTGTTCAGGATTTTAGCAAAGAATGGATTTTCTACAATGGTTCGGAGGTACTTCCTCTTGTTAAGAAAAGCGATTTCAGAGGTAATATTATTTCTTTCAATGTAGATAAAGTCAGTATTCAAGACGCCTTAATACTCATTTCTCATCCAAAAAATTATTCCGTTTTTATTAATCAAGAATTGGTAGTAACCGGAGCAAATGATGTTTATCTCAATATTGCTGACTTAGGCGTTAACAGTTCAGAAATAAATCTGACAGTTTTTTCTAAAGAATTGAATCCCTACTTATTAAAAACCACTGCACTAAAGCTTGTTGAACAATCACTGGCTCCTTTATCAACCGATGTGGTAATCATCAACCCCCGTTCAAAACAGGCATTTAAGAGCGTTTATATTACTGCATGGATTATCGTGTTAATTTATTTAGCCACACTTTTAACGTTGTATCCAAGAACCCTGGATGAGTATTTTAAAGTGACGAGAGCATTTTCACCTAGAGAGCTGGATGAAAACCTTCTTAAAAATCGTGTATTTACTGGTATCAATATCAGCTTTTATGTGTTCATTAGCTTGTCTGTCGGACTTCTTATTATTTCAACAATCCATTTGTCAAGCCTATTTCCTGAGCAGTTAAGATATTATCCAACTACAATGTTAGAAGGTTTGGGAAACTGGCTGTTCATATCCATACTTGTGTTAGTGTCAATATTTTTAAAATATGTTATTTTGAGTGTATTTACAGGACTCTTCCAACTCAAGGATTTCTTAAGCAACCATTTCTATAATTTTCTCAGGCTGGGCCTGATAATTACCATGCCCTTAAATGTATGTATGGGCATTGCCTATTTTGGTATTTATCAATATCCGCATAGCATGTATCAAAGTGTCTACTCATTATTATTATATGCCAGTTTAGTAGTAGTGGTTGTGATCTACATCAAATTAATGAATTCCGGAGGCTATAAAAATCTTCATTTATTTTCATACCTTTGCGGCACAGAATTGATACCCTATGTGATCATTCTGAATTTAGGAATTTATTAGAATCAAATTACTCAATAAGGTTATTCGTTGATTTCCACTATGACTGACAATGTGAAAGAGAGGATGCGGGAAGTGAAAAGTATCCTGGTCTCCCAACCCGAACCAAACGATGAAAATTCTCCCTATTTTAAGCTTGCTGAAAAGTACAACCTGAAAGTTGATTTCAGACAGTTTATTCAGGTCGACCCCGTTTCTGTAAAGGA
Organism: Fulvivirga sp.; assembly: GCF_040220315.1. GTDB lineage: Bacteria > Bacteroidota > Bacteroidia > Cytophagales > Cyclobacteriaceae > Fulvivirga. The sequence continues at coordinate 1,494 of NZ_JAVJUY010000155.1, read as the reverse complement.
GTTTAGAAAACAGAAAATAGATATACTTAATCACACTGCTATAATTTTTACCAGTAGAAATGCAGTAGATCATTTCTTTAGTATTTGCGCAGAATTAAAAATAGAAATGCCTGCGGACATGAAATACTTCTGTATCTCTGAGCAAACAGCTAATTACCTGCAGAAATATATCATTATTAGAAAAAGAAAGATATTCACTGGACACAGAACGGCAGGTGATTTAATCGAGATATTAAAGAAGCATAAGAATGAGAAGTACTTGTTCCCTTGTTCGGATATTAGAAAAGATGATATTCCGGAATTTCTAGGGCAAAATGGCTACAATTATTCTGAAGCTATTATTTACAGAACAGTTGCAAGTGACTTGAGCGATCTTGAGAATGTTTACTATGATATTTTAGCATTCTTTAGTCCTTCAGGCATCAATTCACTTTTAATAAATTTCCCTGACTTTAAACAAAATAAAACGAGAATAGCGGCTTTTGGCCCAACAACAGCGAAGGCGGTAAAAGATGCAGGATTAATTCTTGATATTGAAGCCCCACTTCCAAATGCACCTTCTATGACAGGTGCCATTGAGTTGTATATAAAGAAAGCCAACGGACTTAAATAGCCCAAATTAGGGGATATCGATCACCGGAGATGGTAATTTTTGTTCTTTTAGAGTTGGTTTCTTGAATCTATTCTTAAATTTCATGTATATTTAAGACTGCTTTAGACTTCAGGTATGCGAAAAATATTTTTTTATATATGGCTGGGGGTCTTATTTTTTAATAGCAATATAGTAAAGGCCCAGCAGGATGCACAGTTTTCTTACTACATGAAAAACATGTTGTACTACAATCCTGCATTTGCCGGGTCAGAAGGTATTACACAAATCACAGCACTCCACAGAACACAATGGGCAGGGTATGCATCTTCATTTGATGATGGTGGCGCCCCACAAACTCAAGTACTTAGTTTAACAACACCCATATACAAATTCAGAAGTGGTTTTGGCGCACATATCGTAAATGATAATTTAGGCCCTTTAAATAACTTAGAGATTCAATTATCCTATGCGTATCACTTGGGTATAAAAAATTCAAAGTTAAGCTTTGGAATAAGAAGTGGTATTTACTCACAATCAATAGACTTTGATCAGTACAGGCCGATAGATCCTAATGATGAATTGTTAAGCAATAAATCTGGTAAAGAATCACAGGTTAGGCCAGACCTGGCAATGGGAGTTTATTTTCGATCAGAAAAATACTATGCAGGCTTTAGCTTCAATCACCTTTTAAAAGCGGAATTTGATTTTGGTACTAATACAATTAGAAACGCATTAGAAAATCATGCATACTTAACACTTGGTTATATCCATAGTGTAAATTTTGATCTTAAATTAGAGCCATCCATGTTAGTACAAACTGACTTCAACCAATACAGCTTTATATTAGGAGGATTGGCACATTATAAAGATACCATGTGGGGTGGGGCATCGTTCAGACAAGG
>NZ_JAVJUY010000154.1:0-10562 GCF_040220315.1 Fulvivirga sp. | reverse complement strand
AGTACTGATTCCGCTCCATCAAAGAACCCGCCAGAGTTGTCTGCAAGGTCTGTTTCCCAGTTACTTGTATTGCTGTTGGCATTCGTTCCAACACCTCCGAAGCTATCAATTCTTCCAGCTTCGATTCCGAAGAAATACAAGTTATTCAAACTAGCGTTTGTATCATCATCCCAGTCAACAATTGCATCGATATCTGGACCTCCATAAACAACACCTTCGGTAAATATGTGATCTTCACCTCTTGTTATTGAACCTTCAGGGCCGTCCAACTCAAAAGCAGAACCTGTATTAGGAGTAACAATAATAAAGTTTTCAACAACTCCATTGTAGTCCATATCAGTATCCATAGAATCATCAAATGAATTCCAAATCACCGCGCCATCTACAGAAACACTTCCTCCAAAGAATTCGATACCATCATCAGCATTTGCCACTACTTCAACATTACTAATGGTTGTTCCAGCACCAACACCACCTAAAGTCAATCCATTGATCTCATTTCCAGATCCAATATTGGTTCCACCATGTCTGATTGAAATATAAGATATTGTACCAGAATTATCATTTTCATCATCTCCACCATATAATCCATTTGGATCGGATGAAGGAATTCCTTCAATCTGTATTTCTGATAAATCTGAAGCCTCATCTGTTTTAGCTGTAATAGGTGCGTTACCCAAAACGATCACACCACCCCATAGACCTGATTGAGTCTCAGAAGTTGTACTTGCGTAATTTCCTGCCGCTACATCAGCCGGGTCTATTGGATCTAATATAGAAGTAAAAATAATTGGAAGTTCAGCAGTTCCCTGAGCATTTAACACTCCATCTCTCGCAACCAATAGAGCAGTAGCAGCAGCTCCTTGTCCTTCGTTACCCTTTATTACGGTACCCGCCTCAATAGTTAGTGTAACATCTGCCAAAACTGTTACTCGTGTATCAAGTTGATAGATATTGTCGGCTGTCCAAGTAGTGTTCTCTTCGATGTCACCTCTCACAATCACTATTGGTGTTGCACCAACTGAAAGTACATGAGTAACAACATCTGTATCTCCATCAACATCAGTAGCTGTAAAAGTGAAAACAATGTTCTCACCTGCATCTTCTTGAGTTGCAGTATAGCTAAACTCATAAGTTGCCGTAGTATTACCAGTCAAATCAACAGTTTCAAATGCAGTATCATCTTTGGTTACTACTAAACTAACCAGACCATCAGTTCCTTCAACACTAGCAGTTACTGGCCCTAATGTCCCAAAATTCTCAATTGATGCTGTTGCAGGAATTCCTGAAATCGTTACACCGTTGTCCGCAGCCGGATCATCATCATCGCTACAAGAAGATAGGTAAAACATTACCCCAAATGCAGCTAATAAACTTAAAATCTTTTTCATCACTTAAATTGGTTTTTAATTGCTTTTCAAATTGTGCCACAAATGAAAGCTTTAAATGTTACCTCAATTCATTGATGAGATTAAGCATTTATTAACTATGTAAACTAAAGTTTAATCTAATGTTAAGTTGATCAGATTCTACAATAAAAAAAGGCCTTTAAAAAAGGCCTCTCTATTTCTCAATGAATGATTTTACTGCTATTAATTAATTGTTAATTTGCACTTTGTTCAATATTGACCTTACAATTTCATTTGTATCGATATTGTCTGCCTCCGCTTCATAGTTTAGGATAATTCTATGATTTAATACGTCTGGTGCTACTTCTTTAATATCTTCAGGCAATACATATTCACGGCCATCAAAATAAGCCATGGCCTTAGCCGCCAGGTTTAGATTAATTGACGCCCTTGGTGAAACCCCAAATTGAATGTAATTCGCCTCTTCTGTTAGATTATAAGCTTTTGGATCTCTGGTAGCATGTACTAACTCAATAATGTACTTCTCCAACGACTCATTAATGGCCGTTTGGTTGATTTCGTTTCTGATATCAAAAATGTCCTGCTTCTCTAAAACGGTGTTCACCTTGAAGTCAAATGACATATTGGAGATTCTTCGCATTACCTCTAATTCCTGAGTTTTTGTAGGGTAATCCACATGCACTTTCATCATAAACCTGTCCACCTGTGCTTCCGGTAGAGGGTATGTGCCTTCCTGGTCTACCGGGTTTTGAGTTGCTAATACAAAGAAAGGCCTGTCTAGCTGAAAAGTGGTCTCGCCAATAGTCACCTGCTTTTCCTGCATCGATTCAAGTAAGGCCGACTGAACTTTTGCCGGTGAACGGTTGATCTCATCCGCTAAAATCATGTTAGCGAAAATGGGGCCCTTTTTCACCTCAAAGTTTCCTTGCTTCTGGTTGTAGATCATTGTACCAATTAAATCGGCTGGTAGCAGATCTGGTGTAAACTGTATTCGTTGAAAATCTAAGTGGAGCACCTGAGCCAAAGTACTTACTGTTAACGTTTTGGCAATTCCGGGCACTCCTTCCAGTAATATGTGGCTCTGTGTAAAAAGGCCAATCAACAAGCGATTGATTAAAGCTTCTTGCCCTACAACTACTTTGCCCATCTCAGCAAACACCTGTTTGATCTTTTCCTGATGCTCTCTTTTCTTGTCGTTGCTTACTACTGTTTCTTCCATAGTTACGTTCTTTCCACTAATCCCCTAACGAGATATATCTTACTTTTGGTTTAATATTAGCGCAATATTAAAAAATATGGCTCAAAATTTTGATAAGGGGTGATTCTGATTTGGTAATGGCAGTATTTATTAACAATATTTAACCAACATGAGAAAATTTGTTATTGGTGATATACATGGTGCTAACATTGCGTTGGAGCAATGCCTGGAAAGAAGCGCTTTCGATTTTGCCAATGACTTACTTATTTCTATTGGAGATATCTGTGATGGCTGGCCTGAAACAAATCAATGTTTTGAGACTTTATTAAAGGTTCAACACTTTGTACTCACTATGGGCAACCACGATTTTTGGGCATTAGAATGGGCTCTGGGTAATGAGGTAAGCCCAGCCTGGTTGGCTAATGGTGGTGAAAACACCCTTAAAAGCTATCCTGACGGTATGCCTGAATCACATTTCAACCTTCTTTCAGCTGCAAAAAGTTATTACGAGTTAGATAATAAATTATTCGTACACGCAGGTATCGATACATCGCTATCAATGGAAAACCAAGATTCCAGCATTTTACTTTGGGATAGAAACTTCTTCGAAAAGGCTATTGCCGAATCGATGAAAGAACATCCAACCAGTTTAACATCTTATAAAGAAGTATTTATTGGTCACACACCAATTCATAAATTAGGACATACTAAACCTATTAAGTGTGCTGAAGTTTGGATGATGGATACCGGTGCAGGTTGGGGTGAAAAATTATCTATAATGGATATTGAAACCAAAGAAGTATTTCAAAGTGATCGGGTGGAAAACCTTTATCCGAAAGGTGCTGGCAGAAATTAGTGGTTATTTTAACTCAACTACCTTCGCCTCTGCACTATTGATGTAACTGTTTAGGTAGTTGTTAATCTCTACAGTAGGCTTATGTAAATCAATCAACAATTTAGCCTCCTCCAAAGACGAAAACGGCTGCTCCCGATCATAAAAACCAAAACCTAAATAGGCGCCTTTTTCGATAACTATGAGCGTTTGTTCATCCTCATTACGACCTTCACCTAATATGGCTAAAGACCGATCATCATTATCAAACGATTTTATGGCTTCTTCTAGTCGACTATTATAGGATTTTACAGATTCCTCACCACAACATGCCCCTTTACAATTTCCTAATTTCACGTCATAACACTCGCCACCCACCTTTTGAATGCCACATAACTTTGGGCACAGCTCAAATTCTTTCATCACACCCATTAAGTAATGGAAGCCATCGGCATGTGAGTTAAACTCAATAATTGGCGGCACCCCTTTTATTTTCTTGCTGACATTAAATCGTTTATAACCTTCACGATCTTCGTATATGTATATGCCCCATTGGTTAGATATATATTTTTGTGATCGGTTATACTTTGGCCATAGCCTTTTTATCTCCTGAGACTCTAAAACAAGCGCCACCAACTCATTTCCGGTAAGTTGATAATCTATGTGGTGAACCTCGTTTCTGATATATTGATTTCGACCATTTTTTGAAGTACCTGAAAAATGACTGGTAATCCGTTTTTTGATATTGACGGCCTTACCCACGTAAATCACATTACTTTTTTCATCCAGAAAATAATAAACGCCAGGCTGCTCGGGCAGTGCAAGAAATTCCTGTTTTGATAAGTTTGGCGGTAGGGTGGTCTCTTTTGAATTCCGCTTGAGGGCATTGCGAACTGCGTCAGGATTTTCGTTTAAAAGTATTTCAAATAAGATGGTTGTAGCTTTAGCATCTCCCGAAGCTCGATGCCTGTTTTCAATGGGAATTCTAAGCGATTCACACAAGTTACCAAGGCTGTAAGACCGCTGATTAGGAAAAACCTGTCTACTTAGACGAACCGTACATAACTTCTTATTGACAAATAAAAACCCTTCTTGCTCAAATGCCTTTTTGATGAAAGAATAATCGAAATGCACATTGTGCGCCACAAAGATTTTATCTTGTAGTAATTCGTGAAACTGCTGAGCTATCTGAGAAAACGTAGGCGCTGAATCTACCATTTCCTGCGTGATGCCAGTGAGACCAGTAATATAGCCTGGCACTACCTGCTCCGGATTCACCAATGTCTGAAACTCATCTACCACTTTTTCACCATCATGTATATAGGCAGCAATCTCAGTTATGCGGCTTTTGCCTGCAAAACCTCCTGTGGTTTCAATATCTACAATGGCGTACATGCTACTAATTTACTTTGACTAGAAAAATTAACAGCGAGCTATGAGGAATGATTTCAAAAAAATGAGAAATGATTCACACCTATTTTTATTGTGGCTAACATGCTTCTCTGAAAATTTACAATGCATCGGCTACTTTTATTAACTTACATTGATTTATGTTTGGCAGATTAATAAGCAACTACTTAAAAACCTACTGGCTCACTGCTACTTTTTTTGGATATCTGATCTTTTCAGTAACCATTAAAAGTTATGCGGGATTAGACTATACAATTCCTTGCTTGATTCACTACACAACAGGTATCAAATGCCTTGGTTGTGGACTTACAACTGCAGCCACAGATTTACTTAGTTTAGATTTAATGAGTGCCTACCAATCCAATCCTTTAATTTTTATTGTACTTCCTGCATTAGTTTTTCTACTTATAAACCATTGGAGAAAATACTTAAAAATGCAAAGGTAATATGCACCTACACCTGATCGGTGTGCATTTTATAATAATCTCTAACTACCTGCTGTAAGAAAATATAGTCTGTCTGATTATCCTTTATTTTAACCCCTAGTTTAAGTTCTAGTTTTAAAGCAAGCTGACTAATATTTGGATGATTTTTTGCATCGGCTCTGTTATCAAGAATCTCACTTATTAACTGGACTTCTCTGTCAGATAATTCTGACACTTCAGGGTACATGATCACGTGATCTTCATTCACACTCATTTCTGAAAGAATTTCACTTTTCAATTTCGCCTCAGACTTCACGTTAACAACGATTGTACCTGCAGCTAAATCACCAAGTCTTTGATTTTTGCTCGTAAAGAAAATAACTGCTAGTCCAATCCCATAAAAAGTGTCTATTGGCCTGAGTAAGAAACGTAAAAAATAGGCGCTGAGTCCGGCTGCATTTCCATCTTTTTTCATTACCCTGATACCTCGGTATCTTTTCCCTACACTCTGCCCATTCATAAAAATCTCACAAATAAGGTGATAGAAGAAAATAGGGACGAACATAAAGAATGTGGCATACCCTAGGTCTATAATAGACCCAATAAATAATATCGACAGGGAAATTCCGGCTATAACCAGTGCATCAATTAAATAGGCAATAAGCCGATCAGCAATGCTCGAATTTTCATAATTGATTTGGACATTCTGATGCGTATTGACGTATATTGCCATGAATTTTTTATGTTCAATTAATGAGAGAAATTAATTTTTTTCGCAAAAATGAAAAAAAATGGGCGGAAATAGACGATTTGCTCTCAACATCTGGTTCCATTTCAGCCGATCGCCTATCTGATTTATATATTCAGCTCACCGATGATCTTGCTTATGCACAGACCAATTATCCTGAAAGTAAAACTGTTGCCTATTTAAATTTATTGGCTGGTAAAGTTCATGGCAACATCTATAAGAATAAGAAAAAAAGCAGATCGTTTTTAATTGACTTTTTCGCTAAAGAATTACCTCTTATCATTTACAAGTACAGAAAGGCTCTATTGGTTTCACTCATTGTTTTTTCATTGTCTTGTTTGATTGGTGCATATTCAACACATGTAGATGAAACTTTCCCCCGATTAATTATGGGAGACCAGTACGTTGATATGACCATTGAAAATATTGAAAATGGGAACCCAATGGGAGTATATGAAAGTATGGAACCTGTACCAATGATTCTATTCATAACTATCCATAACATTCGAGTAACGGTGATACTCTTTGCTGCAGGCATCTTTTTTTCTGTCTTTACAGGGTTTTTATTGTTTAGAAACGGCATTATGCTGGGGTGTTTTCAATATTTTTTTTACACCAAGAAACTCCTCTATATCTCGGCTTTGACCATCTGGGTTCACGGTACCTTGGAAATAGCATCTATTGTTATTGCTGGTGGTGCTGGGCTGGCGCTTGGAAATAGTTTCATGTTTCCGGGCACCTATTCGAGGCTTCATTCATTTCAGGTGGCAGCGAAAGATAGCATTAAAATTATTGCAGGCTTAATTCCCATTTTTATCGTTGCGGGCTTTTTAGAGAGTTTTGTTACGCGATATTCTACTGTATCTACCATACCGGCAGCAGTAATAATACTGTTATCTATGCTTTTTTTACTATTTTACTTTATTTACTACCCTTATAAACTACATCAACATGCAACAAATTAACTTTCAGAAAGAGCGAGACTTGGGGCAAACATTAGAAGCTGCTTCCATCTTCATTAAACAACACTTTTTTAATATCCTCAAGCCAACCTTAATAGTGGTTATTATACCTCTTGTTTTAGGTGCTTTGTTAATGGCTTCAGGAATGAAGGAAATGTTCGGCAGTCAGCAATATATAAATTCAACCGATGCCTTTTTTAACTACATGATTAATATGCTTTCCTCTTATGGATTAATCATGATTGCGTATGTTTTAGGCTACGTTGTAATTATCGGATACATCAAACTTTATGCTTCAGGAGTTGAGAATATTACGTTAAATGATTTATTGCCAATTGTTAAATCAAAGGCTATTTTTTTAACAATAAGTTCCATTGCACTAGTAGTAGTAATGTATATTGGCTTGATACTTTGCGTTCTACCAGGCATATACCTTTCAGTTGTACTTGTTCACTTTTATGCTGTTGCCATTATTGAAGATGCCGGTTTTGGTGAATCATGGAAAAGGTGTTTCTATCTGATCAAAGATAACTGGTGGTCCACATTTGGGTTATATATTGTCACCTATTTAATTTCTTTTGGTATAATGATTTTAGCCTATATTCCAATGTATGCGATTATGGGCATGCAAATGTTTAAAGCTTCATCTGAAAATGACCCTACCGCTATGTTTGAGTCAATGTCTAATATGGCTTATTTTCTGCCAATTTATTATTTAATCGGTTTGGTTATCACGATTCTTTGGGCAGTTATATCCACATTCAGATACTATTCCCTTGTAGAGAATAAAGATGGCAGTGGTGAAAAAGAACTTATCAATCAATTATAATTTATTCGCGCAGGGTTGAGATTCGGGATAACGCTATTTCTGTTTGTTGCTATCACATTTAATCTATTCGGAACTTCTGACACGCTCAATGTTAGAGATGTCAGAAGTTTTGACTCTTCAAAGCTGGAGCAATACCGTGCTGATTCAGATTTTAATTACTCAACTGGTTCAGCCCAAGTAAGCTGGTGGATAGGGTTCAGAGAGTGGCTTGCTGATCTTCTACAGGATTATTTTCAAGATAAAGATGAAGAAGCAATCGGACAGATAGTTTATATAATTATTAGAGTTCTACTATGGGCGTTGGCGCTCACTGCTATTGGCCTTGTGCTATACAGCCTATACAAGAAAGGAGTATTTGGTTTAATTGGAAGAAAGCGACACCAGCTAACCATGTCAGACGATGACCTTCTACTAATAAAGGAAGAGATCGAATGGGAGAAGCTGATACGGCAATCCATTCAGAACCAAAAATACAATGAGGCTATTCGATATTTGTTTTTACAGGTATTAAAGATTCTTTCAGATTTAGGAAAAATCGAACTTAATAAGGCTAAATCCATCAGAGACTACCAACGGGAACTGTCAATAGAATATTCAGATCAATTTGCTCTTTTGGCCCGATGCTATCAATATGTTTGGTTTGGCGGAGTAACTATTGACAAAAAGCATTTTGAAGATTTGCACGCCACTTTTAGAGATTTTAATGAAACTGTAAATGTGGAATAAGTACAAATACTATATCGTTTCAGGAATAGCGCTGGTGCTTATTGGCGTGTTGGAATCAATTAGGCCAAAAGAGGTAACATGGCTTGAATCCTACTCAAGATATGACAAAATTCCTTATGGTAACTTTGTATTGTATAACGAATTGGAGAGTATATTTTCTAAATCCATTGAATCGTCAAATGAATCATTATCACAAGCTCTTGATAATACTCAACGCAATGCTAACCTAATAATTATTAATAACGCATTTCAACCTACTGAAGTAGAGCTGGAGGCACTCTTAGAGTTCGTGAATAATGGCAATCAGGTCTTTATAGCCAGTAGGACAATTTCGCAAGAATTATTGGATACCCTGCACCTGAGCATAGAAAATAGTTTTGACGATGAGATTAAAACCAGCTACAAATTCTATTTAAAGGATGACAGCACCAGCTATATTGCACCCAATCAGAGCATGTTCTTCCATTCATATTTTGCCAATTCTGATGATAGAAATTATCTGGGGTTTAATTCAGTTGATCAGCCCAATTTTGCGTATTCAACATTTGGTGAGGGTAAAATATACCTCCATTTAACCCCAAATATCTTCTCGAATGTTTTTATACTATCAGATCAGAATCATCAATACATAAGTCAGGTATTATCTTATTTACCTGATCAGCATACCATCTGGGATGAATACTACAAAGCGCGAAAAAACTATATTAGTAAAACTCCATTTCAACATGTTTTAACCACTGAAGGGTTACAACAGGCTCTTTATCTTCTTCTGTTGGGCACACTATTGTATATCCTTTTTGCATCGAAAAGGAAGCAAAGAATCATACCTGTTTTACCGATGAAGGCCAATACAACGGTTGAATTTGTTGAAACGATCGGACAGCTTTATTACAATGAAAGCGATCATAAAGACATTGGAATGAAAAGGATAGATTACTTTCTTGCCGAAGTAAGGGAAAAGTACAGGTTGGATACGGAAGTTCTTGATGACACATTCGCCAAACATCTTTCAAACTCTTCGGGAGTGCCTTTCGAGGATGTTAGCCTTTTAGTTACAAATTTCAAAGTTATTCGGGCAGTAGCCAATGTGCTGGATGAACGAATAATTGAACAGGAAAAATTGATAGAAAACTTTTATAAAAAAGCCAGATCTTATGGAAAATGATAATATTTTCGAATCACGCGTTGATCTCTCCGTGGTTCAAGAAACTTTTGAGGCCATTCAAAAAGAGATAGGAAGTGCTGTGTTGGGGCAGCAAAAAATCGTAGAGCAATTAACCATTGCTTTATTCTGTGAGGGCCATGTGTTGATTGAGGGAATGCCTGGAGTAGCTAAAACTTTGACCGCCAAATGCCTGTCAAAAACGGTAGATGCGAAATTCAGCAGAATTCAATTCACACCGGATTTAATGCCCAGCGATGTTATCGGCACAATGATCTATAATCCAAAGTCTACAGAGTTTGACTTTAAATCAGGACCAATATTCGCTAATGTTATTTTAATAGATGAAATAAACAGAGCTCCGGCTAAAACTCAGTCATCGCTGTTTGAGTGTATGGAGGAAAGGCAGATTACGGTGGATGGTGTTCGGTATGAACTGGAATCGCCTTTTATTGTCATTGGTACTCAAAATCCTGTGGAACACGAAGGTACCTACAGACTTCCCGAGGCACAGTTAGATCGCTTTATGTTTAAGCTCATTGTAGATTACCCTAACCTGGATGATGAGCAGAAAATATTAGAATTACACATGACTGGTGGTATCCATCTAAATCTGAAAAACATCAATAAAATTATTGATGCTAAAAAGCTGAAAGCAATACAGGAAACGGTAAAACAAATTAATGTGAAAAGTGAGATACTGCATTATATAGCCAGTCTCATTCATGAAACGCGTAATAACCCAAACATTTATTTAGGGGCATCACCAAGAGCGGGTATCAGCCTGTTGCACAGTGCCAAAACGTATGCAGCGGTACAAGGCAGAGATTTCGTAACTCCTGATGATGTGAAGGATATGGTTATTCCAGTTTTGAATCACCGCATCATGTTGAGTCCTGA